>CAZYTB010000001.1:0-1951 GCA_964650375.1 uncultured Campylobacterales bacterium
ATGGCTTGGGTATAGGATATAAAAATATACAACAATGGTTTTTTGAGCCGATAAAACCTAAAAAGAAAGCTAAATTAATTGTAGATTTATTACCGTAAATCAATTCTAGTTTGTAGGGCTATAAAAATAAGTCCTACAAACAATCAACATTTATATTACAAATATGCACTAGTAATAAAATTTGTGTGAATAACTATTTACTACATTTGAAAGTTAATTCTTTTTTATATATATTGAGTTATAATTAAATTTCTTTCATAACTAGCAAAATTAAGGCTATTAGCTAAGGCACAATAATTTTTTAATAAATTATGAAAAAAGTCTATTAAAAAAGATCAAAAAAAAGGGAAAGAAATGAAACAGAAACTATTATTTCCATTGGCGGTTTTATTTGTCCTGGCTGGTAATCTACTTGCACAAAATATTATATTTTGGACAACAGACAATCAATCTGATAGATTAGCAAAGTAACAGGATATTGCTAATCAATTTGAGAAGAAAACAGGCATATCAGTTAAAGTTGTTCCTGTAGCTGAAAAAAATTTAGGCATAAGAGCAACAGCTGCTTATGCTGCAAATAGTTTGCCGGATATCATTTACGAACCACTGCAATATGTTTTGCCATGGGCAGAATCCGGTATATTGGATATTGATGCCAGTAACAGCGTAGTTAAAGAATTGGGTGTTAAAACTTTTGCACCTGGTGCATTAAATATGTCAAAGTATGATGGTGAATATGTTGCCGCAACAAAAGTTGAAGACAGTTATATGAGTCAAGTACTAGAACAAGTATTTTTGGCAAATGGTGTTAACGCTTGTAGATAAAAATGACATAAAACCTTTTGGTAAAAAAGCTAAAGTATCTCTTGAATTTTATAAAAAACTTGCTAAAGCAAGCCCCCCCCCGGATCAGCTTTATTGAAAACAATCAAGAGAATTGCATCTATCAGGTAGAGCCGCTATGATTATGTGGTCATCATTTATATTGGATGAGTTAGCTGGTTTAAGAAATTCAGCTCCTGTTGCAATTAACAATAATCCCCAAAGCCGCAAACTCGCAGCTGAAACAGGAATAGTTACTATACTTTTTGGTCCATCCAACAAAAAAGGCGCTACCTGGGGAGAAGTAAGATATTATGGTATTACAACAAATGCTAAAAAAAATGCTGAACTTAAAAGAATAAAATAATTCAATCATAATATGCACCAGTTAATTCTGGTGCATACAACTTAAAGAACAGCATAGGACATGAGTGTAAAAAAAATATTACTATTGAAGAATTACAACTAATCAATAAAAAACTAGGACCGATTGCAAGAAGAGAAAAAAAATTAGCTTATTTAATGCTGGCTCCAACAGTCATAATTCTTTTGGGAATTATATTATTGCCATTATTGGCAAATTTTTTGATAGCATTTAAAAACATTGGCTTGGCAGACTTGCGTCCAGCTAGACCAGTTTTAAAAATAAGAGAAATAAACAACGCAAAAAAAATTGGTGATCCCGTAGAACTTGAATTAAAAATCAGATCTAATCCCCAATAAAATCAGTAAGTAATGTCGTCGCTAGTATAGATTTACCTGCCGGATTTAAAATTAAAAAATTGTTTTACAATTGAAAAACAATACATATTTGATGGTTTTACAAAGTTAAAAAAAGCCAAAAAAACAATTTCGAGAGAGGGAGAAAATGTACTTACTAATCTTAAATTTACCTTTGATAACTTCAGAAGATTATTTTCAAGACCAGATTTAAAAAATGTTTTATTTGTAGCAATCATTTATACAATATTTGGTACATGTGGCTCACTGCTTCTAGGCCTTTTCGCGGCTCTTTTGCTTAATGTACCATTTAAGAGGCGAGCACTTCTAAGAGGTTTTTTCTCTTTCCGTATGTTTCTCCAATAATTGCCGTTACTTTTACCTGAACACTTTTACCTGAACACTTTTA
>CAZYTB010000001.1:2051-60519 GCA_964650375.1 uncultured Campylobacterales bacterium
ACTTTTACCTGAACACTTTTACCTGAACACTTTTATTTGATCCATCATCTGGTGCCATTAATGCGCTATTGATGACAAATCATGTTGTAGCTGATCCTATTAATTTTTTTGGAGCTACTAGTTTCCCTGTAAGTATATTTGGTTTTAGTTTTAATTTTCCCCTAGCATTAACATCGGTTATTATATTTGAATCTTGGAGATATTTTCCTTTAGGAGACCACTGCACAGTAACAACAAGGAGCACCGCTTTCTTTATATTCTAATCCGTCAAACTTATTTGCAGCAACATTCATAGGTTCGCCCAAAATGAATATTTTTGAATGTAAAAATACTCAAAAAATAGGTAAGGTTAAACTCAAAAATGGCATAATCCAAAATATACATGCTGATAATTTTACAGAAGAAGAAGCAGTGCTTTATGGAATTAGACAAGAACATATTAGCATTTCTAGCTCTACAGTTAATGGCTTATTAGGAAAAGTAGGTGTTGTCGAACATTTAGAAAGTGAAACTTTTATATATGCCGATATTGATAATTTAGGCACAATAACAGTTAAAATTCCAGGTACCTATATATGCGATATTGGTGATTCCATTAACCTGTCTTTTGATCCAAATCATGGACATATCTTTGATAAACATAATCAAGCTATTTCAAGTCGTATAAATTAAAAATATAACAACTCACTTTTCAAATGACATATTTGAAATTATGAGAGTAGGGCTTTCTTCATATTGTTTTGAAATACTATATATAGTACAATTTTTCATATTCAACACTACTCATTCCTTTTTTTGCATTTTAAAATATTTTATATTTTTGTTTGTTAGTTATACAATATCGTTCTAGTTTTATATTTAAAAATAATACATAAAATAATATATATTATTTTATGTAACTATTGGTACTACGGATAATAATGTAACATAAAAGTTGTTATTTTGTCTTACTAACATGTTAGTAAATATGCAATTATCCTATTTATGTTTCACAGAAAAATATAAAATCAAATGATTTATCTATGGAATTATTTTTATTTATGTAACTATATGTTATTATCTCTTTTTTAAAAAGGATAAAATAATGTTATTTGAAGATGAAGATGATTACTTTATGGGAAGTCCTAGGAGTAAATTTTTTGATATAGTGTTTAATGCAAATAGATCATTGGTTGAAGAATCTATCATGAATATTGTAGATAGATATAGCGCTATGGAACTGTTGTTAGAAGACTACATCAAAGACGATAATGAATTAGAGTATCGTTTGGGCGAAATTTTAAGAGATAGAAGTGATGATGTTTTAAGAACAAGTAATAATCTGTATATAGTTGCAACCGGCGATGTCCTTACTCAGCAAGAGTAAAATTCTTTTTGTAATTTCTTTTTTGCTTGTTGATTTAACTTTTGCAAAAACACAGAGTCTTTGGAATTTTCAATATAGCTTTAATCTCAAAAAAGATAAAATTGCAAAGGTGTATATAAAAAAAACTGCCAATAAAAATAAGCAAAAAAATAGTTCATATTTGTTAAAATTCAGATGGACATTGTATGAAAATAAGAACTTGATTTTATTGTCAAACTATATGGGTTATCCATATCAGTATGTTTTAAAAAAAGAAAGTTCACTTAATAGTGTAAAAATTAAGTTATTAAGCTCTGCAAATGCTTATAATGGTAGGACTTATGCACTTATAGTTTTCTCTGATTTTAATGAAAAGAAACAAATAGCAACACTAAATGTATATATCAAAGATGACAAAAAGAGAATTTCAGTAAAATTTGAAGAACCGCAAAAATAGAGAATGTTAACTCTAAATAAGGAATTATGTTGTTAGAACATGTTGAAGTTTTAATGAGGGAACTAGTAGAGTCACTAGGTGACAAAAACAGCTTGGAATTATTTCAAAAAGTTCCAAAAGGCAAAAGATTAAGAGCAAAATTAATATTGAAAATAGCAGGGAAAAGTGAAGATGCTTATAAACTAGCCGCTATTGTTGAGTTAATTCACGCAGCGAGTTTACTCCATGATGATGTTATAGATGATGCATTAACGAGGAGAGGTGAAGATTCGATAAATGCAATATTTGGAAATAAGACTTCTATAATGTTAGGGGATATTTTATATTCAAAAGCTTTTACATCCTTGACATATTTACCAAATAATGTTGCCTACAAGGTCGCAAATGCTGTTGCGCTACTCTCAGTTGGGGAACTTCTAGATGTTGAACTATCACATAACTTTAATAGTAATGAAGAAATATATTTTGACATGATATATAAAAAAACAGCATCTTTGATAGAAGCAGCATCTGCAAGTGCTGCGATGCTTTGTGAAAAAGATGTAAAAATCTATGAAATATATGGTAAAAACCTAGGTTTGGCTTTTCAAGTGATAGATGATGTTTTGGATATTACTACAGATAGTACAAAACTTGGAAAACCTTCGCTAAATGACTTTAGAGAAGGGAAGACTACTCTGCCTTATCTTTACATGTATCAAAGAATAACTAAAGAAGATAAAAAAAAGCTACTTAGCTTGTTTAAAAAAGATTTAGGTGAAGATGATAAAATATGGGTTAAAAATAAAATGAAGGAGACCTCTAGCTTGATTGATTCTATAGAATATGCGAAAAAATTGGGCTTAGAAGCTCTGAGAGTGATTAAAGACGAAAAAAATGATGAACTGAGTAAGATAATAAAAGAGATGATTGAGAGGGAATTTTAATGCATTATCTTACAGTGAGCTTCACTCATAAAAATACTGATATAAAGATTAGAGAAAAATTATCTCTGATTGACGAAGAAAAGCGACACAATTTTCAAGAAAGGCTAAATAGCTTTGAGCAAATAAATGAATCCATAGTTCTTTCTACTTGCAATAGGGTTGAGATTATTTTAAGTGTTGTTAATTGTGAAGATACTATAAAATATGTCTTCAGTGAGCTCTCTGTGACTTCTGGAGTTCCACTAGACGATTTAGATGGCAGAGGAGATATATATGAGGACAATGGTGCCATTCACCATCTGTTTTCTGTTATATCATCATTAGATAGTTTAGTTATAGGTGAAACACAAATTGTTGGACAACTAAAAGATGCATATAGATTTTCCTTTGAAAAAGGCTTGTGTGACCAAAAATTAAGCCGGGCTATGCATCATGCTTTTAAATGCGCTGCTTCTGTTAGAAGCAATACTGAAATTTCAAAAAATTCCATCTCGGTCTCAAGCGTTGCAGTATCCAAGGCAAAAGATATTTTTGGTAATCTTGATGGCTCAACAGCCTTGGTTGTAGGTGCAGGAGAGATGAGCAGGCTTGCTGCGCAACATTTAATCGCGAATGGTGTAAATATTATCATTATTAATAGAAATTTAGAAAATGCACAAAAATTATCAGATGAACTTGGAGAAATGGCCAGTACTGCGCCTTTTTCAAAACTAATAGAATATACAAATAGGTATAAACTACTTTTTAGTGCGACAGGAGCACCTCATACTGTTATTACCAAAGATATGGTGGAAAAACAGGAATTTGAGCGACATTGGTTTGATATAGCAATACCAAGGGATATAGAATCATGTGATATAGAAAATCTGCATATATATGCAGTTGATGATTTGAAAGATATAGCAAACAAAAACATGGCGCAAAGGGAAGAACAAGCGAAGATAGCATACTCAATAATTGGCAAATCAACTATGGAATTTTTCAAATGGTTACAAACTCTATGTATTGATCCTATTATAAAAGAGATGAGAATCAAAGCTCATGAATGCTCAATGTACGAATTAAATAGAGCAATCAAAAAAGGTTTTATTGATGAATCACAAAAAGATGAAATAATGAAAATTATCCATCACGCTTTCAATGATTTTTTGCATATACCAACAAAAAGGCTAAAAGAAATAGCTGAAAAATCTGAAGCTGATGTTATTGTGCAATCAGTTCAATATATTTTTGACATAAATGAAGACCAATCAAAAAAATTAAATATATATAAATGCGAATACCAAATGGAGAATAATGCATGAGATTTTCTAAATTATATGCCCCAACTACAAAAGATGCACCAAAAGATGCAACCTTACCTAGCCACAAGTTTTTACTAAGAGGTGGATTTGTTACACAAAATGGCAGTGGATTATATAGTTTTTTGCCATTAGGCAAAATTGTGTTGGATAAGATAAGAGATATTGTAAAAGAAGAAATGGACAATGCGGGAGCACAAGAGATACAGATGGGCGTTGTAACTCCAGCTGAATTATGGAAGCAAAGTGGAAGATATGATATTTTTGGAAAATAATTATTAAGATTAAAAGATAGAAAAAATAATGAATTTGTACTCGGTCCTACGCACGAAGAAGTTGTAGTTAATATAGTAAGAAATATTGTTAAAAGCTATAAGCAACTGCCTTTGCATCTATATCAAATAACTACAAAATTCAGAGATGAAGCAAGACCAAGATTTGGACTTCTTAGGGGTAGAGAATTTATCATGAAAGATGGATACAGTTTTCATGATTCACAAGAATCTCTAAAAGCTGAATTTGATTTAATGGAAGAAACTTATAGAAAGATTTTTACAAGACTTGGGCTGAACTTTAGAGTTGTTGAAGCTGATAGCGGCGCAATTGGCGGAAGCGGCAGTAAAGAGTTTATGGTGCTTGCTGATAATGGAGAAGATGATATTGTAGTTTGTAATACATGTGAATATGCTGCAAATATTGAAGCTGCAAGAAGAGCTAAAAAAATAACAACTGTGGAAGCGCCAGAAGCTAAGTTTGCAAAATTTTATACTCCAACTCCTATAAAAGAGAGCATTAAACATATAGCAGAATTTTTTAAAGTAGATGAATTTTATACCATCAAATCTGTTATAAAAAAAGCTATTTATAAAGATGAAGAAAAAATCATATCTTTTTTTGTAAGAGGAAACGACACTTTACAGGAAACAAAAGCTACAAACGCTTGCGGGGCTTTAGAATTGGTTGATGCAAACGAAGAAGAAGTCAGAGCCGCTGGTTTTAATCCAGGATTTTGCGGACCAATTGGATTGCCTGATGATGCGGAATTTTATATAGACTATGAATTAAAAGAAGAAAAAAACCTGATTTGTGGTGCAAATGAAGAAAAATACCACTTCGTGGGTGTTTCTATGTTTAATTTTAAAGATAGTAGATATAAAGACTTGTGTGAAGTTCAAGAGGGTGATATTTGTGCAAACTGTGGAGGAAAACTTAGTATTACAAAAGGTATAGAAGTAGGGCATATCTTTCAACTTGGTCAAAAATACGCATCTGCTATGAATGCAACATTTTTGGACAACAACGGCAAAGCTCAGCCTTTTTATATGGGATGTTATGGTGTTGGAGTAAGTAGATTAGTGGCTGTTATGATAGAAGCAAGCCATGATGAGAAAGGTGCTATCTGGAATAAACAGAGTGCTCCTTATCTTTTGGATATCATTATCTCAAATGTAAAAGATGAAGAGCAAAGTAGTTTTGCAAATGAACTGTATGAAAAATTAGATAAGAAAAAAGTTTTATTAGATGATAGAAAAGAGAGATTTGGAGTTAAGATGGGAGATTTTGAACTTATAGGCTTTCCTTATGCTCTGATTATTGGAAAAAGCTTGAAGGATGGAGAAGTAGAGTTGATTGAGCGAAAAACCTTAAAAAAGAAAAAAATAAACAAAGATGAAATTTTAAATATTTTGAAAAGTACTCTATCTTGATTTATTTTTTAATATATCTATTTTTAGAAGTTACGATTACTGTAAACATAGCCTCTGCCATAGGAGCTTTTTGGACTTTTGTTGAAATTATAATTTCTGCTATGGTTGGCTTTGGATTGATAGCAAATTTTAGATATACATTTTTTGAGAGTTTACAAGCTTTGAATAATAGAGAAATCTCTATAGAAGAGTTTCAAAAACTCAATGCTTTTTCACTGCTCGGTGCAATTTTGCTGATATTACCAGGGTTTTTTAGTGATATTTTGGGAATTTTACTACAGTTTGGTTTTTTTGCAACACTTTTTGCAAGAAAAGTTCTACATGTAAAGAAATATGAAAATTTTAATAAAGGAAAGGATGATGATGTCATTGATGTTGAGATTATTGAGCATAATTCTAGTAAGTAGCTCTCTTTTAAGTGCGGGAGTAAATAAGACAACTGAAGATAAAATTGTAAATTTTATAAATAAAGCCGTAAACGCAGGCAAAGGCTATAAGTTTAAAAAAGTTACAATAATGTATGAAGAAACAGTTCCATCTATGAAAAATTGGAAAGCGTACTTTCTAAAGATAGACTTGGATATACCTTCTAAAAAGAAAGATATTTCTGTAAGAGATATTATATTTTCAAATGGTGTACTTCTCAGCAAAGATTTGATAGAGATAAATAGTGGAAGAAGCATAAAAAGCGATTTTTCATTTCCGGCTAACAATAAACTATACAATAAAGAACATCTATTAGTTGGAAATATGAATGCAAAAAATAAATTAATTTTATTCAGTGATCCCTTATGTCCATTTTGTATGGATTTTGTACCAGATTTGATATCTTGGGTTAAAAAACATGATAAAAACTTTGCTCTTTATTATTACTATTTTCCATTGTCAATTCACCCAGGAAATATATCTTTGATAAAAGCAGAACTAGCGGCTGAAAAACTAGGCAAAATAAAAGATTTGAGCTCAAAAGTATATAGTGAAGCTTTTGATTTTACAAAATCAGATGAAGCTAGTGTTCTAAGTGCTTTCAATAAAGCATTTAAAACTACTTTGACAAAGGAGCAACTGAATTCAAAAAATATATCAGAGCGTATAAAAAATGATTTAGCAGTTGCAAACAGTTTAATGATAAGAGGAACTCCAACTTTATATGTAAATGGAAAAAAAGATCCAACAAGATCACTTTATAAAAAATTAGCAAAAGAGAATAAATAGTCATGAAAAAACTGATAATAGCTACAAGAGGAAGCAAGTTAGCTTTATGGCAATCAGAACACATAAAAGAAGTTTTAGAAAATACTCATGAAAATCTCGAAGTTGTGCTTAAAATAATGATGACAAAAGGCGATAAAATCTTAGATGTTCCGCTAGCCAAAATTGGCGGCAAAGGACTTTTTACAAAAGAACTAGAAGAAGCGATGCTAAGAGGTGAGGCACACATTGCTGTACATAGTTTAAAGGATGTCCCTATGACTCTTCCTGATGGCTTAAAACTGTCTGTTATCACAAAAAGAGAAGATGTAAGAGATGCTATGTTATCCCAAAAATACTCTTGTCTAGATGACCTTCCGCAAGGCAGTGTTGTGGGAACTACAAGTCTTAGAAGAAGAATGCAACTTTTAGAATTAAGACCTGATTTGGTGATAAAAAATCTAAGAGGCAATGTAAATACAAGAATTAGAAAATTAAAAGAGGGTCGATATGATGCTATCATCTTGGCAAGTGCCGGTATAAACAGATTAGGACTTAGTAAAGAAGTCGAATACTTTTCTCCAATTGATACAAGCGTCATGATTCCGGCATCTGGTCAAGCAGCTCTTGGTATAGAGATAGTAGATAATCTTGAAGTTGAAAAACTTGTGTCTGCACTAAATGATGACAATGCTATCATAGAAACTACAATTGAAAGAGATTTTGTGGCTGTGTTAGAAGGCGGTTGTCAAGTTCCGATAGGCATAAATGCAAAAATTAATAATGATGACACTATAGATATAGCTTGTCTTATTGGATTGCCCAATGGAATGGAAATTTTAAAAGAAAAAATTCAGATAAAAAAAGATGCTTATAAGGGAATTGGTGCCAAACTTGCACAAAACATGATAGACAATGGCGCTAGAGAATTACTAAAAAAAGCAGAAGATATGGCACTAAACGAGATTTTGTAAGGTTCAAAATGAAAAGAACAATAGAACTATTAAAAGAAAACAACTTACTAAAAATAATAAATGAAGAAGTTGATATTGATCTTGAGATGGCTCATATTGCTTATATTGAAGTAAAACAAGAGGATTCAAAAGCCATACTTTTCACACATCCAGCCAGTAAAAGATTAGATAAAAAGTTTGATATTCCAGTTTTGATGAATGTTTTTGGCTCATACAAAGCAACAAAATTAATATTTGAAAAAGAACCTGATGAGGTAGCTGCTAAAATTGAAGAACTACTTCACATGAAACCACCATCAAGTCTTTGGGACAAATTTAGTATGCTTGGTGAGCTCTTTAGTCTCAAAAATATTTTTCCAAAAAGAATAAATGCAAAGGCGCAATGTCAAGAAGTTGTTCTTGATAATATAGATTTATTTAATCTACCAATTCTTAAAACTTGGCCAGAAGATGGTGGCGCTTTTATCACTATGGGGCAAGTTTATACTCAAAGCTTAGATGGTGAGAAACAAAATCTAGGTATGTATAGACTGCAAGTTTATGATAAAAATAGACTTGGAATGCATTGGCAAATACACAAAGATAGTGCACACTTTTTTAACGAATACAAAAAAGCTGGCAAAAAAATGCCTGTAAGTATAGCAATTGGCGGAGATCCACTTTATATTTGGTGTGGACAAGCTCCTATGCCAAATGGCATGTTTGAGCTTTTACTGTATGGTTTGATAAAAGAAAAAAATGCAGTTTTGGTAAAGTCAAAAACAAATCCAATATATATACCAGCTGATAGTGATATAGTTATAGAAGGTTGGGTAGATCCAGTAAAAGAAGAGATAGAAGGACCTTTTGGTGACCATACAGGATATTATACATTAAGAGAGCCTTATCCCGTTATGGATATAACTTGTATAACAACCAAGAAAAATCCTGTATATCAAGCTACAGTTGTCGGAAAGCCTCCACTAGAGGATAAATATATGGCTTGGGCAACGGAGCGAATTTTCTTACCACTTTTAAAAACTACAACTCCAGATTTAATTGATTATAAGATGCCAGAAAATGGCGTTTTTCACAATCTAATCTTAGCAAAAATGAAAACTTGTTACCCAGGACATGCAAAGCAGTTTATGCATGCTTTTTGGGGAGTAGGACAGATGAGTTTTGTAAAACACGCCTTTTTTGTAAATGAAGATGCACCAGCACTTGATAATTATGAAGATATTAGTGATTATATTTTAGACCGCGTAAGTGTAGATAATATACTTATTAGCGAAGGAATTTGTGACGCACTTGACCATGCCTCTCCAAATGCTTGTTATGGTGGAAAACTTGGTGTTGATTGCACCAAAGATAATGTGAGGTATCCTAAAAAAAATATATTGAAAGATAAAGAACTTTATGATAGAATACGCTCCAAAGTTAATGATGTAGTTGACATCTGTCAGTACAAAACGCATACAAAGACTCCAATAACAATAATAGCAGTAAATAAAAAAAGAGATATCAAAAAAGTTTACGAAGATTTAAAAGATTTGAAAGAGTTTATGAAGCTTTTAATTTTTGTAGATTCTGCTAAAAATGATATCAAAAATCCTTACATGTTGATATGGAGAATTGTGAATAATATAGATGCAAAAAGAGATATCTTCTTAGAAGAAGAGTTTATTGGGATTGATGCTACAAATAAAAGCAGTATTGATGGTTACACTAGAGAATGGCCAGGAGATACTGATTGCGACCAAAAAATTTTAGAATCCTTGATAAAGCGAGGACTGATTACAAATAATAAGGAGTTGTTAAAACACTATCATGTCTGATTCATCGTCGAACATGCGGTGTCGTATCTTTAAAACCACACATGTAGGATTTAAAATATGACGCTGCTAATTATATATTTTAGCCTAGCAGTAGGCGTTTCATTTCTTTGCTCCATTTTGGAGTCTATACTTCTTTCTTTAAATATGCCATATATAAATGTAGTCAAAAAAGAAGACAAAATTGTTGGTAAATCTCTTGAAAAATTAAAAAAAGAACTTAATGTTTCATTGGCTTCGATTTTAATACTCAATACAGTAGCAAATACATTGGGTGCAGCAGGTGTTGGTGCAGAAGCCGCAAAACTTTTTGGTGCAGGATATATGTTTTATGTATCTGCTGTTTTGACTTTAGTTATATTATTTGTCTCAGAAATCATTCCAAAGACAGTAGGTGCCATGTATTATAAAGAATTAGCTCCGGCTGCTTCTTATTTTATTAACTTTTTTATATTTATTACCTATCCTCTTATTATTGTTTCTCTTTTTATAACAAAAAAAATATCCAAAGATAATCTATCTCATTCCATCACAAGAGAAGAGCTTTTAGAGAGTACTTTGATTAGTGAACATGGAGGCGTTATTGACGAAAAGGAGTCTGATTACATTGAAAATATTTTAAGATTTGATAAGAGCAAAGTAGAAGAGATTTTGACACCAAGAAGTGTTATCTTTGCACTAGATATGAACCAACAAATCAAAGAAGTTTTAAATAGACCTGGAATTAAGAAATTTTCTAGAATTCCACTTTATGACAGCACAATCGACAATATTGTAGGAGTTGTTCTTAGCAAGCAGATATTTGAAGAAGCTATCAGCAATCAAGAAACTAAACTTGAAAGTTTAATGCAGCCAATTTTCTCAATAAATGAGCATATTCCTGTATCATATACTTTAGATTTGTTTATCAAAAGAAAAGAACATATGTTTTTAGTAACTGATAGTTATGACCAAACAGAAGGTATTGTAACGCTAGAAGATTGTATCGAAACCCTTCTTGGAGTTGAGATAATGGATGAGCGGGACACCACTGAAGATATGAGAAAATTAGCAAAAGAAAAGATGAGAAACAAAAAACATAAGAAACATAAGAAAAAATTAGAAAAATAAGATAAAGAAGAAAATATCGAATCCTCTTCCATATAAAGGTTATTTATTATATAATTATTTGGTATTTTATTATGTATATCGACTTTAGGAGTAAATTTGAGATTTTCTTATAAACCATTGGTAGATAAATTTAAAATTCCAAGACCTACTCTGATAGAGTGGCACAAGAGAGCTAAAAACGAACCAAACAATTGGAGAGTAGGGCATCTTGAATTTTTACAAAATCAAATAATAGTAGAAAAAGAAGCTCTTATAGAATTGGCAAATATAGGCATGAATTATAATGAGATTTTTATTTTTTCGATTTGCTTATATCTTGAAGATAAGGATAGTTTTATATACAAAACGGAATTTAAATCCTTGCTAAAAGAGTTTGCATTCACTCAACATAATTCGCTCGAATACAGACACGATTTTGCTAGAGAGATTTGGAACATAAAACTAGAAGATGGAAGCGAAAGATATATAGCTGATTATATGAGAGTTTATAATTTAATAGATAGACTAACATCCTACCAGTATTATACACTTTTCATGCAAATTGTAGATTTTATAGAAAAAATTAGAAAAAAAGTAGATTTAGGATATAGTGAAGGGTTTAAAGGGAAAACTTGGCAAGAGCTATACTCTTTACAAAAAGAATTTTCAAAGAAATCCATAAAGACACAATTTTTACATTTCATCCAACTATGACCTTATTTCTTCCGCTTTTTTTAGCTTCATAAAGTGCGCTGTCAGCTCTCTTGCATACACTTTCCTCTTTTTCCTCTTTTACATATTGAACAACTCCAAAACTCATAGTAATTGGTATTATTTTTTTATATAACTCTATCTCCTTTCTTAGTTTTTCAGCTATTTTAATTGCATCTTTTATGTTTGTGTATGGAAGTATAATCATAAATTCTTCACCACCAATTCTGCAGAAAATATCTTCGTCTCTTAAGAGTGAAGAAATTAGCTTGGTGTATATTACTAAAACTTTGTCACCCACATCGTGTCCATGTTCATCATTAACTTGCTTAAAAAAGTCAATATCAGTCATAATCAAAGAAAGAGGATAGTCATATCGCTTCATACGATGTATCTCACTTTTTAATGCCTGTAAAAAATATCTACGATTTTTAATACCTGTTAAGCCATCAGTTATAATCACAACTTCCAGCTTTTTCTTATACTCTTCTTGTTCAGTTATTTCTGAAAGTACGATACTGTAGTGATTTGATTTTTCTAAAATCAATGAAGCACTTATGATAAAATAATGATTTTTGCCATAAAAATTAATTTTTACTATATGTTTTTTATTACTATACTTCAAAAGATACTCTACCCATTTTAGACCATTCATCTCTTTTTGTATGTATCCATCTTCTTTTACGAAAAAATCACATATACACTTATTATCCACAAGGAACTCTTCGAGCGAGTTATATCTATCAAAGAGCTTAAAAAATGCTTTGTTTGCACTTAAGATGGTTTTCATGTTATTTACTGTCATGACATCTGAGGATGAATCTATAATTCTTCTATAATACTCTTTTTGTCTTCTGTTTATAAAAAATAGAGTGGTGCTAATAATCAAAATCAGAAACATAAATATAATAGCAATAAGTGAAAACCACTTAAATATAAAGAAATCTAAATCTTTATTTGAAATAGTGTTTAATTTTTTAAATATTATAAAATACCCAATAGTTCTTAATTTTTTATTTTTGAGAGGATAGGATACAATAAAATAACCATTTTCAACTTTGTAGGAATTATTAAAATATTTTTCTATGCCATGGGTTTTAAGATAATTTCTCAGAACCAGTGGTGCATCAAAATTTGCCACATAATAATCACCGATAAAAAGTTTGGTAAATGGATATTTTAGCTGTTTTTTATACTCTTTTTTAGCAACTACAACAGAATCAATACCTAACTTATGGAGTTTTTTAGTTATGGAGTTAAAATGAGAGATTACTTCTACTATACCTATAAATTTCTTCTTTTCAAACAAAGGAATAATAGATTTAAACGAGAGATCAAATTTTCCAATACTTATAGAATGTTCAGTTTTTTTTGTTAAAATTACTTCTTCTAAATCTTTTCTAATGCCAACAAGAGAATCATTTTTTTTCTTAGTCCAACTTCTATGTATAGAAATCCCATTTTTGTCTATTACTTGAATCCAAATGTTCTTATAAAGTTTGCTGTTTTTTAGTCCCTCAACTAGTCCATCATGATAGTCTTGAGGAATGTTACCATTTATAATCTTTTCTTTCAAGTCTTGGTTATTTGCTACGCTAAAAGCTATATCTGTAGTAGATTCTTGTTTTTGCAAAATTTCACTTTTCACTCTTTCTTGTAAAGATAAAGCTTCTAGTTGATAAGTAAAATTATTAAAATTTTTTTTCTTCAACTCTAAAAAATTCATAAATTTCCAACCACCATAGCCAAAGAGTAAAATAATGATAGATATAAATATAAATAATCTATATCGCTTCAAAATATCTCCTTCTTTGCTTGTAACACACTATGCTAATAGTATCACTAATTCATTTAAAAATTAATTACAAATTTATTTTTATAAGATTTGTGATAGAATTACACAAGAATTTAGGGTTATCAGAGCTACCCTTAAAAATATTTGGAGTTAAAATTGGATAAAAAACAGATAAAAACAGAACAAATTTTAGAAAAATCGTTAATTTTATTTTCCAAAAAAGGTTTTTACTCTACTACTATACCGGATATTGCTAAAGCTATGAATATGAGTGTTGGAAATCTTTATAACTATTTTTCTTCAAAAGAGGAGTTAGCAAGAGGAGTTATAAAATACTCTTCAGATATATTGGGAGCTAGAATCAGAAAGATTAATGAAGAAAATATAAGTTCTCGCGAAAAGATAAGAAGAATAGTTGCCTTGTATTTTCATATGGCAGTTAATCAACCACAACACTTAGATTTCTTTTTGAGAGTATATTTAGCTAATAAAGAAATATTTAAAAATGGCTGTGAAGGGATGATATGTGTTTCAGCATTCGTCACGGAACTTATGATATTTTTTGAAGAAGGTGTTAGAAACAAAGAGCTTAGAAATCAAAACTTTTTTTCAGCTTTTGGTTTATTTATGGGATATCTTGGTGGTTTTGTGTTTTTAAATGGGGAAGGTATTTTGGATGATAAATTGGAAAATTATACAAATGAGATATCTGAAAATATTTATAGAGCACTTAAAGAATAACGGCTTATGTCTTCATTTCACTCTAAAAAAACAATAGTTTGGATTCAAGGCATTACATGTAACGGTGATTCTCACTCTTTTTTCAACTATGCACAGATGAAAAATTTTGCTAGAAACTTTGAGATCATCTATCATCCACTTCTTATAGGTGAATATGATTTACCTACAATCTTAAACAACACTCAAACTTATGATTATTTAATAGTGGAGGGGTCTTTCACTAAAGAGAAAGATTTTTTAGATAGGTTTGGATTTTCTTTTGAATATATAATTGATAATTTATCAAAAAGAGTTAAACACATAATATGTGCTGGCAGTTGTGCTAGTTATGGTGGTATTTTTAGACTAAGAGATACACAAAAAATCACAGGGGCACTTTTTTCTGGAAAAGAAAAGGATGGATATTGGAGCAAAAATAAAAAAGTCATAAACATTCCAGGTTGTCCTTTACATCCACAATGGTTAGTAGATACTCTTTTTATGCTAAAAGAGGAAAAAGTAGTAGCTTTAGATGATTTATTAAGACCAAAAGAGATTTTTTCTTATTTTGTGCATCACGGGTGCTTGAGAAATGAATATTTTGAATGGAAAATTGATACAAAAGAATATGGGGAAAAAGAGGGTTGTTTGTTTTATGAACAAGGCTGTAGAGGTCCCATGACGCACTCAAATTGCAATAAAATACTCTGGAATGATGTTAGCTCCAAGACAAGAGCAGGATCCCCTTGTCTAGGTTGCACGGAACCTGATTTTCCAAGAGACAATGTATATGAAACAAAAAAATATATGTCTTTGCCACTAGCTCCCACAGGTGTTAGCAAAAGAGCATACTACACAATCACAGGCATTGCTAAAAGCTTTACAATAGATAGACTAGAGAGAAAGTTAATATGAAAATTAGAAATAGTTCATTCTTGTCGTTAGACAAAGCTTTAGTGAGAGGAATTTTTCAAGATTTTACATCTTGAAGAAGGAGAAAGTTAATATGAAAATTAGAAATAGTTCATTCTTGTCGTTAGACAAAGCTTTAGTGAGAGGAATTTTTCAAGATTTTACATCTTGAAGAAGGAGAAAGTTAATATGAAAATAACTAAAGAAATTATAGAGAGAATTGAAGGTGAGGCAACACTAGAATTAGAATGGGAAAACGAAAAAATTTCATATGCAAAGATAAAGTTTTTGAATTATAGAGCTATTGAAGATATTCTAAAAGGAAGGCATTTACTAGATGCTTTGATGATAACTCCTAGAGTTTGTGGGATTTGTTCTCATTCACATGTAAATGCCACAATCCTTGCTATCGAGGATTGTTATAAAAATGCAGGAATAGAGTTAAAATTAACAAACAAAGCAAAACAGATAAGAGAGTTAGTTTTAAATGCTGAAAAGATTCAAAATCATATAAAATGGTTTTATTTTTTAATATTGCCAGAACTTTTTAAGATGAATCATAAAAAATTTATATCAACTGAACCCTTTAGAGATAAAGAGTGGTTTGAGGCACAGAAGGCACTTGGTAATATCCTGAAAATGGGATCAATATTTTCCGGTCAATGGCCTCATGGATCTTTCGTTATGAGTGGAGGAGTCACATGTGATCCAACAAATAGTGATATAACTAATGCTAAAAATTATCTTATGAATGTAAAAGATTTTTGTGAAGAAAGATTATATGGCTGCGAAGTTGAAGAATTTTTAGGCATAAAATTAATGCAAGACATTATAGACATGGACTCTACACTTGGACATGCTGTGTCCTTTATGAAAGAAAAAGGCTTTAATAATATTGGGAAAAGTTATGATCAGTTTATAGCTCTTGGCGGATATTGTGGTTTTGAGTCTCCAAAGAAAGCGATAAAGACAAGAGTCTTTGGTGCTGATATAAAATATGCAGAAGAAAGTTTAGAAAATAGCTTCTTTGGAGATCAAAAAAATGGATATACTTACTCCAAAAGTGCAGTTTATAAAAAAATGTTTTATGAAACTGGTCCACTAGCGAGATTAATGATATCAAAAGATATACTTATTAGAGATTGTCACCGGAGGTGTGCAGATTCTACAATTACAAGAATTGTGGCAAGAGTTAAAGAAATTGCCATATTAATTCAAAGATCAAATAAATTATTAGAAGAAATTGATATAAAAGAAAAATCGCTTCAAACTCCAAAATTTATGCCAAAAAATATAACTTCCACTGGAATCGGAATAATAGAAGCTGCGAGAGGAAGCTTAATACATAAAATTTGTGTTAAAGATGGTTTCATAGAGAGCTACGACATCATCCCTCCAACTGTTTGGAACTTAGGCAATGGAAGTCTCGATAAGCCCTCTATCGCTCAAAAAGCTATCATAGGCTTAGATAGTGTAAGCAAAGCTGATTTTGTTTTTAAAACTTTTGATATTTGTTCTGTTTGCACAACTCAATAAAAACACTATTATTTTATCACTCTTTTTAAGTTTAATTTTATATAAGATATAATTTGTCTTATTTATTTGTTACTTTTTTACACATAAAATTGAATTTTGATTCAATAAATGAACATTCACTTGCTTTCTTATATATTATTATGCTTTAATTGTATTAATAAATAAATATTCATTCATAATAATGAATAAATATTAAAAAGGAGAGTTGCATGGAACAAGATAAATTGTATCAAAGTCTCAGCGAAAGATTAAAAAAACTTTCAAAATTTCCAAAAATAAAAGACGATGGAAAATCTATTGCTTCATTAATGAAGGAAAATGGTATCTCTAGAAGAGATTTTATGAAATGGGCAGGTATGATGACAGCTATGTTGTCTTTACCGGCAACATTTACGCCACTCATGGCAAAAGCTGCTGAATTATCGGACAGACTACCAGTTATATGGTTACATAATGCAGAATGTACAGGTTGTAGTGAAAGTTTAATTCGAACTGCAACTCCAACAATTGATAGTATAATTTTTGATTATATTAATCTACTCTATCATGATACACTTATGGCGGCAAATGGTTGGCAGGCAGAAACCATTTTTAACGATGCCATAAAAAAATATAAAGGGAAATATGTTTTAATGGTTGAGGGTGCTATCCCGGCAGGAAAAAGTGATTTTTTTCTAACAATTGGTCCACATGGACAAACCGGAGAATCGCATGTAAAAGAAGCAGCAGAAGGTGCACTTGCAATATTTGCGATAGGCACTTGTTCTAGCTATGGTGGTGTGCAAGCAGCTGCACCAAATCCCACCAATGCACAACCATTATACAAAATCATAAATAAACAAGTTATAAATGTTCCTGGATGCCCTCCTGGTGCCAAAAATATAGTAGGTAATATTTTACAATATATTCTTTTTGGAACACTTCCGGCAGTTGATGCCTATGGCCGTCCAAAATGGGCATATGGCGCTAGGATTCATGATCGTTGTGAGAGAAGAGGCCACTTTGATGCTGGTGAATTTGTTCAAGAATTTGGTGATGAGGGAGCAAAAAACATGTATTGTCTTTACAAAGTTGGTTGTAAAGGACCATATACATTTAATAATTGTCCGCAACAAAGATTTAATCAGCATACATCCTGGCCTATTCAATCAGGACATGGTTGTATTGGGTGTTCTGAGCCAGATTTTTGGGATAAAATGGGACCATTTGAGTCACCAGTTGCTGATAGGCTTTATCATACAGTTTTTGGCGGTCTTGGTGCTGATGCAACAGCAGATAAAGTTGGCATAGGAATACTTACTGTAACTGCTATCGGTATAGCTGCACATGCCGCAATTTCTATAATAAAAAATCCAAAGGAGTAAGCAGATGTCAAAAAGAATCGTAATAGATCCTATAACTAGAATAGAAGGGCATTTAAGAATAGAAGTTGTAGTTGATGATAAAAATGTTGTTAAAGAAGCATACTCTTCAGCCACGCTGTTTCGCGGAATTGAAACTATATTAAAAGGCAGAGATCCTAGGGATGCAGGTTTTTTTACACAGAGAATTTGTGGTGTATGTACTTACTCACACTATAAAGCTGGTATTATAGCTGTTGAAAATACTTTAGGTATTGATCCTCCATTAAATGCAAAATTAGTAAGAACTCTAATGAATTCAGCACTTTTTATGCATGATCATACTGTTCATTTTTATCATTTACAAGCACTTGACTATGTAGATGTAGTTTCAGCACTCAGCGGAGATCCTGCAAAAGCTAGTAAAGAAGCATTTAAATACACTAAAAATCCTCTATATACAGGAGAAGATCATCTTTTGGCGGTCAAAAAAAGAGTTGCAGCATTTGTTAAAAAAGGCAACCTTGGGCCATTTGCTAATGCATATTGGGGACATCCGACTTATAAATTTACACCAGAGCAAAATCTTATAGCTGTTTCACATTATCTAAAGGCTCTTGAAGTTCAAAGAGTTGCGGCTCAATTGATGGCGATTTTTGGAGCAAAGCAGCCTCACCCACAAAGCTTGTCGGTTGGTGGTGTCACATGTATCATGGATTTAAAATCACCTGCTCGTCTAGGAGAATACTTAACTAAATTTAAAGAAGTAAAAGAGTTTATAGATCATTGTTATTATCCAGATATTGTTATGGCTGCTAGTATGTATGGCAGTGAACCTAGTGTTAATGCTGGTTTGGGAGTTCCAAATTTATTTACTGTTAAAGAATTTCAGCTTAATAGTAAAGATTATATGTTTGAAACTGGTGTGATGTATGGAGAAGATGTTATAAATCTCGTAAGTGGTAAAAAGTTTAAAGTTCATGAATTAGATGATAGCAAGATTACAGAAGAAGCTACTCATTCTTGGTATGGATATAAAGGAACACTTCACCCTTATGATGGCATAACAGATCCAAAATATACAGGATTTAAGGATGCACAAACTATCAACGGTGAAGGTAAATTAGAAAATACTAAAGTAATAAATGAAGATGGTAAATATTCTTGGGTAAAAACACCAAGATATGAAGGCAAACCTTTTCAAGTTGGTCCACTGGCAAATATTGTTGTAAATTATGCAAAAGGCAACAAGCGAGTTACAAAAATTGTAAATGAGTTCTTAAAAGATACCGGTCTTCCTGTATCAGCTGTTGCTTCAACACTTGGAAGAGTTGCATGTCGTATGCTTGAAGCAAAAGTTGTAGCTCATAATGGGCTTGATGCCTTTAACGCATTGGTAGAAAATTTGAAAGTTGATGACTCAACCTATACAACTTATGCAATTGATAATAATAAAGAGTACAAAGGTCACTATATAGGTAATGTGCCTAGGGGAGTATTGAGTCACTGGGTAAGAGTTAAAAATGGTGTGATAGAAAATTATCAAGCTGTTGTTCCATCAACTTGGAATGCCAGCCCTAGAGATGCTAAAGGAGTAAGAGGACCTTATGAAGAGGCTCTTATCGGATTAAAACTGGCTGATCTTGCCAAACCACTAGAAGTAATAAGAGCTATTCACTCTTTTGACCCTTGTATTGCCTGTGCTGTACATGTGATGGATACAAAAGGTAATGAAATGAGTGAATATAAAGTAGATTTGAGTTGTTTTTGTTAAGGAGTTAAAAATGATACAAAAGAATAAAGAAGAAAATGTCCAAAGGCATTTAGTATTTTCGACATTTTTTAGATGGCATCATTGGATTAGATTTTTTGCAATAAATTTTTTGATAATTAGTGGCTTTTACATAGCATATCCGTTTTTGTCACCAGCGATAGATAGTGTTCCTACCAGCTTTTTATTTGCAAAAACCAGAGCTTTTCATATAATGTTTGGTTTTGTTGCGATATCTATGTTTATAGGAAAAACATACTATTTTTTCTTTGTCAAATCTGATAGGTTTGAAATTAACTCAATTAAAGATATTTTTAGCATTAAAAAATGGATGAAACAAATAGGGTATTATCTGTTTATAAGCAAGCATCCAAGGGTAAGTGGTGCGTACAATGTCATACAGTTTTTAGCTTATGTTGCTTTACATCTTATGCTTACTTTTTTGATAATTACTGGCCTTATACTTTATGTGCATGATTATCATGAAGGATTAGCAGGTCTTTTATATGAGCCTATGAACTGGATTGGAGCCTTATTTGGCGGACTTGCAAGTGTAAGAGAAATTCATCATCTTCTTACTTGGGGTTTGATATTTTTTATCATAACTCATGTGTATATGGCAGTATTTAATGCTGTATATGGAAAAGAGGGAACTATAGACTCTATCGTTAGTGGATACAAGTGGAGTCAATCGGATTTAGAAAAAGAGTGATGAAAATTTTAGTGCTTGGAATTGGCAATGTGATGTTCTCCGACGAAGGTGTCGGAGTCCATCTTTGCCATTATATAGAAAAAAAATATGAGTTTAGCTCAAGTGAGCATAGTATAGATTTTGTAGATGGTGGAACACTGGCAGAGCGATTGATTCCAATCATTGCTGAGTATGATTATCTGATAATATTTGATTGTGTAGATGCAAATGATGGCGAAATTGGAGATATATATTTTTTTGATTTTGAAAATATCCCTGAGAGTATCTCTTTTCAAGGAAGTGCTCATGAAGTTGAAATGCTGCAAACGCTAAATATGATGGATATGGTAGGCGATAGACCTCCTACAAAAATCATTGGAATTATTCCAGAAGTTGTGAATGATACAACTTTGTGTTTAACCAAAAAGGTGATTTCTGGAAGTTTGATTATGGAAAAGGTTTTTTTGAAACATATCAAAGAGCTTGGCCTTAGTTATAAAATAGTAAAAAACATAGATATACAGAGTGTCGCAAGTAAGGCTTGTGCACAATATGCATAACTGGAAATAATATGATATTGGCTTACAAATTTAAATATATATCCACAAATATGGTTTTAGAAAACTTTTTAAAAACAATAGCTAGTGAATTTGAGATTAACTATTCAATTACAAAAGATGATTCTATTGTGACTTTATTCGTTAGTGATTGTGAGGAAAGACTACATAAATTCGCTGATTTTATAGCATTTTATTTGCCTTTATCTATATTTTTAAAATCATCTAGCGTTGAAGTAGTAGATGAGATTACTGGTCAAAATTTAAAAATAGATGATTGTGATTTTGCATTGCCTTTTACTAAAAAAGCAATCACCCTAGCCAAAGATATCAACTCCACCTTTTACAATAATCCTTTTACACCAAATGAAATAGGGCTTACATGTAAGGATTGGAATAGCTCATTAGTGTTCAGTAAAAATAATAATATATTTATAGCAAATGACTCAAGCGCATATAAAAAAGTATATAAAGAGGTTGCAAATTTAATTGCCCATAATAAAACTGTAAGCATCAAAACTCCAAACGGTAATTTTTCTTTTTTAAAAGTCTCTAAAGAACATTTAAAAGATAAAAATAATTTTGAAATAATACCTACAGATTTAACTTGTGTTCAGAAAATGGTTATTTTAAATGAAAATGAGATAAAAACTTTGGCTTCTCTTGAAAAACCAATCATAAAAGCAAGAGTAAATTCAATATATGCATCAAAAGAAATATTGTCGAAACAAAATGTAAAAATTAGATTACCATATACTATACTTTTGCAACTAATATGTGAGGAACTCCGCAATATAGGAGTAGATTTTATTGTAAAAATCTCAAGTATAGAAACAAGTGAGTATTTTTTGGACTATGAAACTTTTATGCCAGAGTCTAATGAGCTGGAAGTAAGTGTCTTAGAAAATAACGAAGTACTTATATTGGACGGCGATGGATATGCGCCAATAAACTTAAAGAAAAACTTAGAAAAACTAGAGATGCCTTCTTTTAGACAATTAGCTTCTATTTTAAAAGAGCGAAATTTATTTGATGATAAAACAAGTTGTTTTTATTTTAGTAAAACTCATGATGATGCTATCTTGTATCATGATGGTGAAAAAGGAATGTTAGAATTTGTAAAATTTCCAGTATTTTCTTCGATAAAAGATATTTTTAAAAATATAGAAAATCAGGATGATACAGGTAGAAAACTAGTTAAAAATTATAAAAATACTTTCAAAGATATTTATGAAAAAGCTATCAACTTAGAATTACCAGACAGCTTATCAAATAATCTCTATACTATTTTTGCTTTTTCATCCTTAATACTTGGTTATTGTGATAATTTTGGAAATGCCGCAGAAAAATTGATAGAAAATGCAGAAAATTTTGGTGGACAAAAAGGTCCTAGGATTGATTTTTATTTACAAGATAATGAAAAAATAAAATCAGATTTTAATCCATATAAAATGATTAGAAGTGCTATGAGCTTTAAACTTGCAGGAGTAGATGATCAAGTGTTAAGTTTTGGTTTTTTAGAAAGTCTGGCTTATTTTATTTCAGATATTGCTGATGCACACAAAGAAACACTCTCTAGTTCCAAAATTGCACTTGCTGGGTCAATGTTTGAATTCAAAATACTAAGTGAGCAAAGCTGTAAAAATCTTTTAGCAAATCATAAAATATATTTTAATCGAGAATTACCGATAGACAACTTATAAAACTCCATTTTTGGGTATAATAATAACTTTCATATACAAATGGAGAATTTTTTGGACAAGTTTACAATTTTTTTTATAATTGCAACATTTTTTTCTCCTCTTATTTCTGCTTTGGGAATTTTGGGGAGTTTTAAAAAGCTAAATATAAATATATATAAGATATCAATCACTTTTGCCTACCTGGCTGTTTTCTTATCTTTTGTTTCACTAGTTTTATTTTTCTATGCTTCAGACACTAATATTTACTTTTTGCATAATTCTATATATACTTTATATATCACTCCTCTTAGTGTTGTTTTTGTATTTTTTGTTTCTCTTGTATCTTTGGTAATTCATCTCTATTCGATTAAGTACATGTATGATGAAGAAGGTTATGCTAGGTATTTTATACTTCTAGATTTGATGATTTTAGTTATCTTTGGTTTAGCAATCGTTGGAAATATCATAATGCTGGTAGCTTTTTGGCATATGATGGGAGTGATTTTATACTTCTTGTTGATACATAACTTTAGAAACAAGCAAACCTGTAAATATGGCTTTTACACACTGTTTACTCATCTTTTGGCAGATATTCCTCTTTTGATTGCAGTTTATCTTATATATAATTACTATGATACCTCAGATTTAAAACAATTTTTAGAGATTATTTCCAACTCAAAAGAGATATACTTTTTAAACACAAGCATATCCGTATCTTCCATAATTGCACTTTTTATAATGATAAGTGCCATTATAAAATCAGCCCAATTTCCCTTTCATATTTGGCTTCCTTTTACGCTTGAGGGACCAAACCCCGTATCAGCTCTTATGCATGCAGGCATCGTAAATGCAGGAGCATTCATTGCAAATAGATTTGCACCACTTTTCTTACATGGTGAAGTTGCTCTTCATGTTGCACTTGTTATAGGATTTATAACTGCCATAATAGGCTCGGCCTTGATGCTCATGCAAAATGATATAAAGAAGGCGCTTGCTTATTCAACTATGGGACAAATGGGATATATGATGCTTGAAATCGGAAGCGGGGCATTTGCCTTGGCGATTTACCATATGATGGTGCATGGTATCTTCAAAGCTTCTTTATTTTTAGGCTCCGGAGGTGCTATACATGAATCAAGAAATGAGCCAAATATCACCGATAGATCGATATTTGATTTTTTCTTTTCAAAAGCAGTACATAAAAAGCCATCAATACTGGAGTATTTGCTATTTGTTCTAGTTATTCCTATGAGTGTAACTTTTTTGATATTTTTTCCACTTATAAAAGAAAACTCATATGACAGCGCTATGCTGTTTTATCTTTTCGCATGGGTTAGTGGTGCCCAGATGATTTACACGATGTACCGCACTCATAAAAGACTTAAGGCTCTGATTTTAACAAACATCGGCTTTATAATTACTCTTTTTGTTTATATTAAAGCAGAACATACATCTGGTGGTGTTTTGTATCCCAATAGAGAACTTTTTGAAGGTTTATTTAAAGCATCATCTTGGAATGATGCAACATTTTTTATGATATATGGGATTATAGTCAGTATTGTTATTTTTGTTTGGATATTTGCTTATCAGAAATTAGTTTATCACAAAAGTGTTTTTGAGAAATTTGGTGATTTATATGATTTTGTATATAGAATTTTTGGAAGAGAATTTTATATATTAGATATCTGTTCATCTTCATCACACATGTTAATAGATCTATCCAAAAGCATAAATCATAAGATAAAGTATTAAGAGCAATTATGGATAAATTAATCATTTTGGTACTATTTTTACTTCCAATTTTTCCTTTGAGCATGGTTGTAAATAAATTTTTAAATACTTTATCCTCAAAGCAGTTTTCTTATAGCATATTGGTGTTTTTCATTGTTGGAAATTTGCTTCTTATAAATATAAATTTGAGTTCAGACTTGCTTCAATTTCTCGCGGTTTTTACTATTTTCTTTTATAGTTTCAGGCTTCTAGGCGTAAATAATCTAAAAACTTTTATAATGTATATTTATCCAATAATTTCTTCTACTTCACTATTATGGTATTTAGCTGGAGGAAATATTATAGAATTTATGTTTATAAAAGTTCCAATTTTGGCTTCATTTTTAGCTCTTTTTTATTTTTTATCAAATCAATTCAGTGTGATTCATCGAAAAAGTTTAACCGGACTTGGAAATGTAATGCCAAGATTTTCAATTTTATTTATTATTTCACTTATGGGTATTTCTTCATCTTTATTATTTTTAGGATATGAAATATTAGAAATTGAATTATCTAAACTCCAAATTGTATATGGAATTATTTTGATGATATCCTGGATTTTCATAAATTGGAGCTCCATAAGACTTATAGAATGGCTAATATATGGAATTTCAAATAAAAATAAAATATATAACGATTTGAACTATTCTCAAATGATAACTTTAATAATATTACTTTTCACAACTGTTGGATTTTTTATATTTTACACAACTCAAGGCTCAGTATGATAGTTTCAAATAAAGAAATTTTGTATATTAATGCACTCATTGAAAACGCAGTAGATCTTTTTCATAATTTTTGGCCTATGACTTCGTTTATTCATCATAATCCTCTGCATGGTTTTGAAAATATGCATTTTGAAGATGCTATAAATAAGGCTCAAATTTACTTTCACAATAGAAAATTCTTATCAAGAGAAGAATATCAGGAATTTTTTGAAAAAGGTAAAATAAAACCTGAAAAGTTAAAAAATGAAATTAAAGACTATTGTCAAAAAAGAGAACTAAATAGTGTATATGAAAAACTTTTTTTACACATTTTGACAAATACTAAAAAATTACAAAGATCTGATTTTACTCATAATGAACAAATAGAAAAAATAAAAAATAAAATTTCAAATGTATGTACGGTTCAAAAATCAAAAAAATTAGGAGTTAATTTTGGTTTTTGTGATGGGCTTGATAACTTATATGGAACAAATCTTTGCGAAGAGATAAATAGAAAATTAAATAGAGTAGCTATGAGGCACTTAGATGAAGGTCAAGCTACTTGGGAGCCGGCAGATAAGAAAAAAGGAATGTTTCATTCTTGGAGAAGATTAATTAAAAAAGATAAAGTATTTTTTAGCCCATCTCTTCAAATTTGCAGAATCTTGGATCAATGTAATAAGCCGGAAGATATAATTTATTGGGTTTTAAATGAACTCAAACTCCCAAAAGAAGAATGGGGTGATTTCTTCGTGTTGCAGTTTGGAAAGCTACATGGTTGGACTGGATTTTTAAGATGGAGAAGCACAAATAAAGACTATTTGTATCAGAAAAAATATCCTGCATTTTTAGAAGAATTTTTGGCTATAAGACTCTATTTTCTATACATGTATTTGCAAAAAATTGAAAAAAAAATAGGTTTCTTCCCTAATTTTGAAAGATTAAAATTAGAATTAGATAAAAAAGAAAGTTTTTTAAGGTTGGAATATCATAGTGGCAAAATACTTCCAGACTTCATTGAAAAATATGAGAATGCGCAACAAAATAAATGTTTAGATGAAATATATGAAGAATATATGATTGCTTATAATGAGAATGATAAGCAATCAAATGCCAAATTTTTACATTTCATTTTAAAAGATTTTGATGAAGATTTTGAAGAGTATGATGTGCTTTTAAATAACCTTAAAGATTTTGAAGAAAATGAGGGTTTTATTTGGTTAAAGGCTATGGAAGAGGGCTACATAGAAAATATGATGAGAGAAATACTGCCAAACATACAAAAGCAAAGCCTAAAATTACCAAATACCCAATTCTTTTTTTGCATAGATGTGAGAAGCGAGGGAATAAGACGCCATATAGAAGAGTCTGGAAATTTTGAAACATTTGGGATTGGTGGATTTTTTGGTATACCATTAAAACTAATAGATATATCAAAAAAACACGAAGTAAATTTATGCCCTGCCGTTGTTAGACCTAAAAATGTTATATACAAATTTGAAGATGGCAAAGGAAAACAAAGTCTAAAACTTAAAAAAGCACTCAAGCATATTTACCACGACTTAAAATACAATACAATGTCGGCTTTTTTCACAGTAGAAACGATAGGACTTTTGTTTGGGTTTGATTTTTTTGGAAAAAGCATATGGCCAAATCTATATATGCCCATACGAAATAAAATATTTAATGAAGATTATAATGGTAAGCTTTTGGTAGATAAATATCCAAAAAGTGAAATTTTACATAAAATTAAATCACTACAAAAAGAAATTATAAAAATTGCCATAAAAGACAACTATGCACTAGATGTCACAGATTTAGATAAAGAACTAGATGAGTTTTTAGAAATAGCTACTTCACATGAGAATTTACTAAAGCTGGAAAAGAGTAGGATTGAACCAGTTACAAAGCTAGCTAAGGTTCTTAATTTGATGCACCATGAAGAAGTCAGGTTGTTAAAATTACTCCAAGAAGTGTATCAAGTTTCCTCATTTCACAAAATGAAACATATAGAAAAACTCTCAAAAGTTGGTTTCACTTTTAAAGAGCAGCTCTTTTATGCTAAAAACGCCCTGAAACTCACAGGACTTACAGATAATTTTGCAGCAGTTGTAGTATTTTGTGGTCATGAAAGCAAGTCTGAAAACAATCCTTATGAATCAGCACTTGATTGTGGAGCTTGTGGAGGAAAAAGTAGTGACACAAATGCGAGAGTATTGACATATATCTTAAATAAACCACAAATTAGAGAGGCACTAAAGCCTGACATAAATATACCCCAGAATACAATATTTGCAGGAGCCATCCATAATACCGTAACGGATAAAGTTGTAATTCACACTTATAATATACCTCAAAATAGACTGGAAGATATAGCTAAAATACAGACAAAAGTTGATATTGCAACAAGAAACCAGGCTCTAGAAAGAGTAAAAAGGCTGCCTTTTGGAAACAAATTAAGTGATAAAAAAGCTCTAAAATTTATACAAAGAAACACACAAGATTGGTCGCAAACCAGACCGGAGTGGGGACTTGCTACAAACCACTCTTTCATAATAGGATCAAGAGATATAAGCAGAGATATAAAGTTTAAAAATAGAGTATTTTTGCACTCTTATGACTCCACTAAAGATAAGACAGGTTACTATCTAGAGATAATCCTATCAGCGCCATTAATTATAGGTGAGTGGATAAATATGGAACATTTTTTTTCATCTTTGGATAATAAAGCCTTTGGAAGTGAAAGTAAAGTTTATCATAATGTTGTAGGAAGATTTGGTGTAATAAGTGGCAACATGAGTGATCTTAGAACTGGTTTGGCAGCTCAAAGCGTACATTTACGAGGCAAGATTTATCATGAGCCTATAAGATTGATAACTTTTGTAGATGCCCCATTTTATGAGTATAGAAGAACAATAGACAAGATAAGAAAAGTTTCAGAATTAGTATATAATGAGTGGATAAAGATGATTTTCATAGATAGACAGGAAGAGGCATTTTTTTACTACCATGGGAATTCCCAAAGTTGGAAAAAGATAGAATTTAGCAAAGTCCATCCCTAAAATAAAAGGAAAAATACATGATTATGCAAAAAATGAAAAGAATTGAAATAATAACAGAAGGTTCAAATCTTGAAATGCTTAAAAGAATTTTGGATAAAGTTGAAATATCAGGATACACAATATTTCATAATCTAGAAGGCATGGGAAGTCACGGATTTCATGAAGGACACCTTCTTTTTAATGAAGAAGATGCTCTTATTATGCTTATGAGCGTAGTGGACGCTGAAAAAGCAAATGATATCGCCCTTGGGCTTGAACCATTTTTAAAAAAACACTCAGGTGCCATATTTTTAACTGATATTATTAGAGCAAAGGCTCAGTAAGTTGAATGATATTGTACTATGCACATTTAATGCTAGATATACTCATACTTCTATTGGGCTCAGGTATCTTTTTGCAAACCTCAAAGAGTTACAGGAAAAAGCTAAAATCATAGAATTTGTTATAAATTCCAGTGTTGAAGATGCAGTTGAACAAGTTTTGGTAGAAAATCCAAAGATTATGGGAATAGGAGCTTATATTTGGAATGCAATTGAAGTTGGCGAATTTATAAAAATTTTGAAAAAAGTTGCTCCACAAATCATCTTGATAACAGGTGGTCCGGAAGCTAGTTATTTTCCTCATAGAGTTGACTTTAGTGGCTCAGATTATTTTGTTTTAGGCGAGGGTGATATAGCCTTTTATAAGCTTTGCAAAATGATATTTGAGGGAAATCCGCCACAAAATAAAATAATAAAAGCGCCAATGGTAGATTTGAGTAAAATCGAATTGCCATATAAATATTTTAGTGATGAAGATATAGCACATAGATACATATATATTGAAGCAAGCCGTGGTTGTCCTTATTTTTGTGAGTTTTGCCTCTCATCTTTAGATAAAAAAGTAAGAAATATTGAGATAGACAGGTTCTTAAAAGAGCTTCAGATTTTGTGGGATAGGGGAGTGAGAAGTTTCAAATTTATAGATAGAACATTTAATCAAGGGATTGAGCGAGCAAACAAATTTATGGATTTTTTTCTTTCAAAAGAGCCACCATATTTTATACATTTTGAAGTTGTACCAGATAATTTTCCAAGTTCGCTAAAGGAAAGAATTAAACAATTTCCACCAGCTTCACTCCAGCTTGAAGTTGGAATTCAGACATTGAACCCAGAGATTTCAAACAATATTTATAGAAAACTAAACATAGAAAAAATAGAAAAAAATCTTAATTTTTTAGATAATGAAACAAAAGCACACCTACATGTAGATTTAATTGTAGGGTTACCGGGAGAAAGCTTGGAGGAATTTGGTAAAAATCTAGATAGACTTTATTCTATGACAAAATGTGAAATACAAATAGGCATACTAAAAAAACTCTCGGGCACCACAATAGATCGCCATGACAAGATATATGTCATGAAATACAACAACAAGCCTCCATATGATATCTTGCAAAATGATTTGATACCATTTTCCATGATGCAAAAAATAAAAAGATTTGCAAGGTTTTGGGATTTGGTGTATAACAGTGGAAATTTTAAAAAAAGTGTTACATATCTTTTTGTTGATGGAAAAGTATATGATGGATTTTTTGCTTTTAGTGAGTGGATATACTCTCAAACATTATCAACATGGCAAATATCGCTAGATAGATTAGCAAAACTTCTCTTCGAATATATAACCACACAGCTACATGTAGAAGAATTTGAGTTAAAGAAACTTTTAATTGATGATATAAATGTGATTAAAGGAAGAAAATTACCAAAGTTTTTAAGAATTTATGAGAGTAAAGAAGAAAAGAATGAAAAAAAATCTTTGACTTTTAATAAACGCCAGTTAAAACACTCCGTATCAAACTAGAGAGTATTCTAAATCCATATATCCTTCTCATTTAAAGATGCATTATTTTGCATAATTTCATAAGGTTTATATCTGTCTTTATAGTTTAAACTTGGACAGTTTTCCACATAATAACCCAAGTAAATCCATTTGAGATTAAAGTTTTTTGCTAGTTGAATTTGCATATATATTGAATATCTACCGAGAGAGAAATTTGCAAAATGTGGGTCATAGAAGAAATAAATAGAAGAAATTCCATCATCTAAAAAATCAACTAAATCAACAGCTACAAGCCTATCGTCAATATAATATAAAATCTCTTTTCCAAACTTACCAGCACCAGACATGTATAGTTCACGGTAACCATTTGGCGTTATTTTGTAGTTTTTCCAACCTTTTTTAGTCTCCATATGCTTATGATATTTTTCATATATTTCTAGATGCTCATGTGTTATAGTCGGACTCTGTATTGAAAATATTGTATCTTTGTTTTTGTTGATTGTTCTTCGTGCATTTCTACTAAAACTATAATTTTCTACATTAATTCTCAAACTCTTGCATTCATCACAACCATTACATTGCGGTCTTGAGTAATACTTGCCAAATCTTCTCCAGCCTCTTTTTACTAATTCATTATTTAGATTACTTGAGCAATTATCTATATATTTGTATTGCATTCTTGAAGATTTATCCGCAAGATACGAACAAGTATTTTCTAATGTTGAAAATTCAATAATTTTTGTAGATATTTTTTGATTCATGAATTTATTTTTTTAATATCACTATCTTTTATAAAAGATAAAAATTCATCTTTTAGTTCATTCTCTTTTTTCATTTTAATATTATTTATCTTTTTTTCATTCTCTTTTTTTTCATCTTCAGCCATATTTTTCTTTAAATCTTTCAAGTCATCAAATAGTGAATTTTGCATATTGTCTCCAACTTATATTTTTTCTTATTATATCAAAATTAATTTATTATTTGTTGTATTAAAATCCTAATGATGTTATAATAAATATAATATAAAATCTCACAAGGAAATAATTTGATAAAAGTTACATTTAATGCTTTTAATTTTTTAAGAAAAAAGCTGAAAGAACAAAATATCCCATATGTAAATGCGATTTTAGAATTTCCAGATGGCTACACACCAAATGACATTATAAAACAGTTTGGTTATGATGATAATGAAGTAGAGGCTGTATTTATAAATAGAAAAGTATTACCAAAAGAGACAATACTTAAAAATGGTGACAGAATAGCTCTTCTGCCACCAGGAACACCAGGTTCTTATCGCCTAATGCTTGGAATAAAGAAAGCGGAGAAGGATTAACCTCCTCCAACTTTTGGAAATATAGTAAAGATATGTCCATCTTCTAGAACAAAATCTTCTTCTATATGTCTTCCATCCACCATTAAAACCCCTATAGGCAATCTTTCTTTGTCTATCCCAATATCTTCAAGTATATATTTTGCGGTAGAGCCCTTTGGATAACTTCTTACCTCTACTTTAAATCTACCATCTCTATAGTGAGCAAAGAGTTTCACGGTAATATTCATCATCTCACTCATCAGAAATTCCAAAACTCGTCTAACTCTTCATTTGTGAAATCCCAAGTTACATTATGAGGAGGAAGAGCCTCATATTTCATAAATTCCGGCAATCTATCTTCAGCTTTACCAAGTCCTGCTTTTATATTAAACTCATGTTCAATTTTAAGTATATTTTTACCAAGATTTGTTACATCATCCCCGGTTAGCTTAATTCCAAATCTAGCATTTATCATATCAATCAATGCAGGCAAACATGTAGGATCATCAAGCGCAGGGAAAGCAACAAATATACACATACCAGTACTATCAATTGCTGCTGAAGCAATTTGAAGATTACGAGAGAGTTCTACTTGACCATCTTTTTTAAGAGGATCAACATACCCACCACTATTTAAGATATTAGTTGCAACTGCGTAACCTGCTGTATGGTCAGCTCCCATAGGAGTTGTAGCATATGTTACACCCTGTCCTTTTATTGCTCTTGGCTCATATGCAGGAATACCTTGATTCTTAACTACAGGAATACGAACTAATCCATATAACTTTCCAAGATTTCCAGTAGCTGCTCCAAATATTCTACCAAGAGGAGTTCCATTTGCTATATCTTTTTCTAATATTTCATAAGCTCTTACTCCATCACCAAACTCAATGAGTCCAGCATCTACTGCTAGTCCAAATGTAATACCAGTTTCGATGGCATCTACACCTAAATCATCCATCAAAGCATCTATTTTTGCAATTTGGTCCAAATCTTTTATTCCGAAGTTTGCACCAAATGCCCAGATCATTTCGTACTCAAAACCAGATGTCAGATATTTTCCTTCTTTATCATTATATGTTTGAGAGCACTGAATCACACAACCTGCATGACATCCATGAGTTGTATCACCGCCTCTTTCTTTGATAGTTTCAGCCACAGTTTCACCGCATATATTTTCTGCGTTATCAGAAAAACCAGATCTGAAGTTTCTAGCTGGCAGACCGCCAGCTTCATTGATGATATTTATTAGTACATCTGTTCCAAAAGCAGGGAGTCCTTCTCCACTGATAGGATTGTCTAGAAGTGCTTTTGTAAACACCTTACTTGCAGCTTTAAACTTTTCAGGCTCAACTATATGAGCACTTGCTTCATTGAATTTTTCAGCATCAACTGTTATACATTTGATTTTTTTAGAACCCATAACAGCGCCTAATCCACCACGACCATGACTTCTTAGCTTACCTTTTGGATCTCGTACAGATATATTAGATATAAGCATTTTCATCTCGCCTGGACGACCTATCGTCATCACTGCCACTTTTTTATTGTATTTTGCTTCCATAGTATCTAAAACAAAATAGTTATTTTTACCTACTAATTCTGGAACTGCTTCTATCTCTATCTTTTCTTTACTTACATGTATATGATAAAAAGTAGAGTCATCTTCAGGAATTCCTTCAATGATTAGTGCTTTAACTCCAAGTTTAGCCATGACACCAGCCATGGTTCCGCCAACATTGCTCTCTTTTATACCACCAGTGAGCGGACTTTTAGCTCCTAGTGAGTTTCTACCACTATTTGATGCACTTGTGCCAGAAAGAAGTCCTGGTGCAAATACCATTTTATTGTTAGGTCCAAGAGGGTGACACTCAGGATCAACTTCTGCAGCTACTATTGTGGATGTAAGACCTCTGCCGCCAAGTCCCATCCATTGGGCTGGAACATCTTCAATTTTAGAACTAAGATTTGTCATATTCACACGATAAATTTTATCTATCATCTTCTTCTCCTTGTAGTGTTTTATTTAATTTTACTCTCTTTTGTTTATAAAATAATAAAAGTAATATAAAAGTTACAAAAATAGGATATGCAAAATTTGCATATCCTATTTCTACACACATTTTAAAATATATCGGTAGTTTTTTTTAACTTATCTCTATCAAAATGAGTATATATTCTAGAAGTATTTATATCAGCATGTCCTAGAGATTCTTGGACAAGTATCAAATCATGATTTTTTTGGTATAGCATTGTGGCAAAAGTGTGTCTAAGCATATGAGCGCCATTTTTTTCTTTTTTAATGCCTACACTTATAAGAATTTTTTCTACAATTCTACTAATATAGGCTTGAGTTAATTTCTTACCAAACTTATTGCAAAAGAGCAGGGCATCTTCACAGTTTTTATTTTCAATCCATTCTTTTAAATCATTTATAATAACGCTCTTTTTTATCATAACAACTCGTGGTTTATTACCTTTACCTCTAACTTGTATCATAAAAAAGCCACTATCTTCAACCATATCTTTCATATGCATGCCAAGCGCTTCACCAACCCTAAGTCCTGTATATAAAATTATTTTTATGATTAATCTATTTCTAGCAGATATCTTTGGATTAAACTCAAATTCATCTATGGCTTTTAAAAATCTTTGTACTTCGTCCCTCTGCATGTAAGATGGTAGTTTTTCACCACTTTTTCCACCTAAGCCGCCCCAATTTTTAAGCTCAATCAAAAAACTATATTTTTCTTCATTTTGCTTGTCGATAAATCCAAAAAAAGAAAGTAGGGCAATTCTGTAATTTTTTTTAGTAGCATCGGAGAGATTTGCAGTTTCAATCGCTAAAAATTCACTCAAAAACTCTTCATCTATTTCTTTAAGTGAAACCGCACCATATCTTACTACATGATAGTATAGTTTTTCGATTGGTATAAAGTATAGATGGATTCCGTTTATACCGATATTTCTTACTTCTTTAACCAGCAATTTTAGATTTTTTATATTTGAGATATTGAAAGTTAGATTTTGCAGATTTTTTGCAAGTTTTGCTTTATCGTGCACATATCTATTTGAAAGAGTTGTTATTTTATATTTTATAAATCTACTAATCCAAAATATCAAAGATGCTTCTATGCTATCTTCACAGTCAACTTTGTACTTCATGGGTATATATCCTTATATTAGTATTGGAAACTATAATTTCCAAACTTTATTATATCATAATACCCTTATGGAATAATAAAATCTGACCTAATGCAACATTTATGGCGAGCCAGTATACTATGACCCAAATTTTTCACGAAATAGATTGCACTTTGTACTTTTGTACTAATTGTCAAACACGAGACAATCCATCGCTTGATTTCCATACATAAAAACATTGTTTAAAACTTTTGCTTTCTTATCTTTTGAAGTACCTAAGACAATAAATAATGGCAACAAATGCTCTAAGGTAGGATGATTTTCTGTTAATTTTGGAGCTTTTTGAATAAAATCGCAAAGTGTTTCAACATCACCTTTCTTTGCTTTTTCTACTATCCAATCTCTAAATTCTTTCGCATATTTATCAATTGGGGCATTCATGTCTCTATGCGACTTCGCAAGATTATGGGTAAGTGTTCCACTTCCAATTATAAGCGCTTCTTCTCTAAGAGAGTACATAACCTCCCCTATTTCAATCAATTTTCTTGCATCACAATAAACAGGTAACGATATCTGAACAACAGTAATATCTGCATCTGGGTACATTAAAGATAATGGTGCGCAGATACCATGATCATATCCCTCGTGCTCTTCATCTTTTGATACTTCAATACCTGCTTTATTAAATGCCTTTATGACTTCTTCAACCTTTATTAAGTCATTTTTTATTGGATAACTCATTTCATACAGTTCTGCAGGAAACCCATAAAAATCATTTATTTTGTTTGGTTTTGGATTTGACATTATTCGTAAATCCTTTGTTGCCCAATGTGCCGAAATCATAATGATATATTTTGGCTTATTAAACAATAATGGCAATCTTTTTAAAAATTCAGAAGATTCAGAACAGCTTAAACACAAAGCAGGTGATCCATGTGAAATAAATATAGATGGAAACATTTGTTCTAGTTTCACTTTCATATTCTCTCCCTATATAATTTTAAAATTAAAATGCTGACTGAACAACGCCGCCATCTACCCTTAAAAGCGCTCCATTAGTTGCACTGGAACATGCGCTTGATATATAGACAACCATATTTGCTATCTCTTCAACTTTACAAAATCTTTGTAGCAAAGATGTTGGTCTTACTTCATCAAAAAAGAATTGTTCTATCTCTTCAAAAGTCTTGCCTTGCTCTTTTGCTAAATCTTCCATAAATTGTGTAACACCCTCAGAATTTGAAGGTCCCACGATAACAGAGTTTGAAGTAACTCCTGTACCTTTGGTGATCTCTGCTATTCCTCTACTAAGCGATACCTGAGCTGTTTTTGTTACGCCATAATGTATCATCTCTTTTGGAATTTGAAGTGCTGATTCACTCGAGATAAACACTATCCTTCCCCAGTTATTTTCTAACATTTTTGGCAAATAGTATTGAGAAAGTCTTACGCCACTCATCACATTTACATTAAATATATGTATCCATTCATCATTTGTAATTTGCGTGAACTCTCTTGGTTCAAAAATACCTAAATTATTTATCAATATATCTACACTTTCAAGCTCGTTTAAAAGTTTTAAACAACCCTCTTCATCTTTTAAATCAGCTACTATACCACTTACTTTTGCATCATTTTGCTTTTTTTTGATTTTTACTATTGCATCATTTACATTTTTTTGACTTCGTCCATTTATAACTACAACAGCGCCCTCTTCGCATAATTTCTTTGCTGTTGCAAAACCTATACCTTGAGTTGAGCCGGTAACCAAAGCTACTTTGCCTTTTATTTGTAAATCCATCTTAATTCCTTTGTTTCTTTAGTTTTTATAATATAAAATACAATACTATAGGGATACTTATCAGTGAAAATAAATTTCCTATCGCAACAACGGATGCCACCAATACAGCATCTTTTTTATACTGTTCTGCCATAATCGAATTTAATACCGCTGGAGGAAGTGCTCCAAAAAGTATAAGTAAAACTTCTTGAGTGTGAGTATAGTGAAACACATGTATAGCGATAAATGCCATAATAACTCCAGATACAGGACATAAAACCGCTCCCAATAGACCAAGTTTCCAATACTTTAGCTCTACATGTATCAATCTTACCCCTAAAGCAAAAAGCACTAAAGGTATAGAGACTTGCGACATCATTTTAAGAGATGTGTTTATGACATCAGGAAAGTGGATATTAAAATAGTTAAATATTAACCCTGCAACAGTAGCAATTATCACTGGATTTTTCACTATCTTAATCCACTTCACCTCACCTCCATACATGATAGGAGCAATAGTAAACTGCCCGATAACCTGCACAAGAGACAGGGATATAAACATAACTAGTGCATCTTCTCCAAATGCAAATAGTGCCAAAGGGAAACCTAGATTTATAGAGTTATTAAACATCATAGGAGGTAAAAATGATCTAGGTTTTATCCCCATCATCTTTACTATTGGATAGAGGATTATTCCAGAACCAAGCACAACCATGACTCCACCTAAAGAAAAATATCCAAGATTTGTAATAGAGGGTAATTTCTCACTAATAGCGTAAAAAACCAAAATAGGTATAAATACTTCTAAGTTTATCTTATTCGTGGTATCCATACTAATATGTTCATTTTTAGCATACATGTAACCGATAAATGCTATAAATACGATTGGAAATATGATTGAAAATATTTGGTATAACATCTAAAAAATCAACCTGCTGCCATAGCCGGTAAGAGATTTATTTTATCGCCCTCTTTTAATTTTGTTTTTGTAATATCGCAAACTGTTACGACTCTGCCATTAACGGCAGCACCCATAACTTTATCACCCATTTTTACTTTTTCTATCACTTCATGTAAAGTAATACCTTCTTTAAATTCCATCTCTTTTCTATTTACTATCAGTTTCATATTCTCTCCATTGTATTTTATCTCTACTTTTCTTTCTCTCTTGAAAATAACCAAAAAGAAAACCATTTTGTAAATCTTGGCATTAATACATACGACATCATAATCATAGCAACTGCGGTTACTATAAATGTCCTTATAAGTAGAGGTATAGTAGATAGCATACCGCCGAATAAAATGAAAATTAGCGTTATAAGAGGATATAAAACCAACCAGCTCACTGGGTTCTTCCAAAAGTGATTCGATATTGTTCAATATTTCTGATCTTTTGCTTGATTTTAACCACTTATTTAAATTCTCTTCATTATTGAACTTATAGATAATCCTATATTCCGGATCATCTTGGCTAGATGGTCTGAACATAACAGCCCCAAGATATCCTGAAAAGGTTGCTGCCGCATGGGTTAAATCACCGCTTAAAAGCTCATACAACTCTTCTGCGCCTTTTTTAATTCTCCTTGATACTACAACTGTTACATGCGAATCGTGGTTTTCACTCATTATATTTTTATTCATTTTTATATACAAACTCCAATAATGTTGATACCGTTCTTGTGTAGGTGGCATCATATCCCTGTGCCGTATTGTATTTTATAACAACTCCACAAATGTCATCAAGTTCCAATCTTCTGTTAAATTCCCTATCTACAAGCATGGATGGTTTGATTGAGTCAAAATTTTTAATCAAATCAAACATTGAATTTAACTCAGTATCTAGGAAATTTATATCTAAATACTTGGCCGCCTGAACTGTTTCACTCATTAAACCAAAAACTATCCTTGATAACTTTTCATCGTGCATTAAAACACCTGTTTTGATTCTAAGTAATGTGCACAGTGCATTGACTCCATTGTTGATGATAAGTTTTTTCCACAGTTCTTTTTTGATTTCTGATGATATCTCAAAAATAATTCCGTTTGCATTATATGATATTGACAATCTACTTAAAAATTTACTATTATCAACTGTATTCTTGATGGCTCCAGCTATAATTTCAACATTTCCAGTAGCTTCAACTTTCCCGGGATGGACCACATGTGCACCAATTTTTCTGGCAATTCCACCTATTACTTTGTCTTGTGGAAAAAATTCACATAAAATATTTTCATTTTCCACACCATTTTGCAAAGAGATGATATAGGGTAACTGTGAACTACTTTTTAAAATATCGGATAATTTTTTTGCTATTTTTTCAGTTTCTATGGACTTTGTACATAATATAATAGCATCAAATATTGAAAAGTCCATGCCCTTTAACTCTTCAAAACTCATAGCATCTATTTTTTTAGAAAATGTAAAATTTGGATGCGACAAGCTTAGTCCATCGTTTTTTAAAGCTTTTAGATGTGCTCCCCTTGCTATAAATTTTACATCTTCTCCAGCATTTAGTAGCCTGGCTCCAATATAGCAACCAACACCACCGGCACCTAAGATTATAAATCGCATATTACTCTGACATAAAATTATCTACAAGTTTAATAAATCTATCTTTATGTTCTATTTGAGTCCAATGTCCACATTCACCAAAAATATGAAGTTGGGATTTTTTAATGAGCTGATTGAACCTTATAGAATTTTGCAAAGGAATAACCTTATCTTCTCTTCCGTGGATTATCAAAGTGTTATGTGGTATCTTTTTGATATCTTGCTCGTCACTTTCCATGGCAATTACACCATTTTGTCTAGGAGCTGGAAACATTGAGCTAAATGCTTCTTGAAATCCTGGTCTTATACTAGCTTCATATCTTAGGCGTGCTAACTCATCTGTTACTAAATTTCTATTATAAGCAAAGATATCCAATAATTCTTTCATATTTTCTAAGCTTGGCGTATATCCCCAAACTTTATCTAAACTATAAGTTAAATCAAATCCAACACCAACAGCACCCATTAACACAATTTTATTAAATCGTTCAGGATATCTAATCGCAAGAGCAACCGCTAAAGCTCCGCCAAAAGAATTTCCAACTAGATTTATTTTCTTAAGTCCTAATGCATCCATAAGATCTATAGCTTGTTGTACCCAAGTATCCATATTATACACTATGTCCTCTGGTCTATCTGTATATCCAAAGCCCACCATATCTGGTGCAATAACCCTAAACTTTTTACTAAGTTCCGGAATGCATAATCTCCAATTTGCATATGCTGTTACACCTGGACCTGATCCGTGTATAAACATAATAGCTTCGCTATTTTTATCACCTAAATCATGATAATTTGTATTATAAGTTCCTGTTTTTATACTATTTGCTATTTCATGATTTTTCATTATTTTCTCCTGTTAAATTAAATTCTTTTGCTAACAATTTATATGAATCTACTCTATCTTTAAATGAGTAAGTGACATTCACAACCATAATCTCATCTACATCATAAAACATAGATAACTCCTCAAGCTGTTTTTTGCATTCTTTTGCAGTTCCTAGTATCATAGTATCCATAGTTTCATCGTAATATGCTTTATCTTGTATATTCAAATTTGATATTTTATTTTCTAACTCTTTTGGAGATAGTAAAGGATCTCTGTTTGGTCTAGTAAATGCTTGAAGCTTCCAATATGTATGGCTACTTGCTATATGCTTTGCCTCTTTTTTAGAAGAAGCAACGATACATGCAACTGCTATCATAGCTTTTGGTTTTTTAAATGTATTTGATACTTTAAATGAATCCCTGTATTCTTGTATGATTTGAGGTGTTCTATCATGTGTACCAATAAAAAGAGCAAGTACAAAACCAGCTCCTAATTCACCCGCAAGTTGTGAACTACCCTGACTTGAACCAAGGAGAAAGACAGGGGGAGCTTCTACACCTTGAGGTGTCAGTGTAACATCATAATAAGGGTGATTAGATGGAAGATTTTGGTTTAAATAACCAATTAACTCATAAGCTTTTCGGGAGTAATCATTGCCGTTTTGCTCATGCAGTGCTCTCGCAGTTATGAAATTAGCCCCACTAGCTCTTCCTATTCCTACATCTATTCTGTTTTCATGTAAAGCATTTAGAGCCTTAAATGTTTCAGCTACTTTAAAAGGGCTGTAATGATTCAACATCACGCCTCCACTTCCGACTCTGATGTTAGAGGTTGCGGTTGCAACTGAGTTAACCATCACTTCAGGATTTGAAGATGCATAACCAGGGGTATTGTGATGCTCTGCCAACCAATACCTGTGATAGCCTAAATCATCACAAATTTTAGCTAATTCAATCGTATCAAAAAGCCCCTGCTTAGCTTCTTTGCCATCGTGTATTGGAGATTGATCCAATACACTTAATTTTAACTTTTTCAAAAAGGGTTATTTTCCCATCTTTTTGGCGCTCTGCCCGGCTATCCCAAAATGCTGTTTTTTCATCTCATTTAGAATAATTCGAATACTAGAATAAGGAGCATCGATAGATTTATGAATTGCTTCTGTTACCTGTTTGATAAATTCCTCTTTTTTTTCGTCACTTCTGCCCTCGAGTATATTTATCGTTGCTATTGGCATAATTTATCCTTAAACAAATCTCATTGTATGTGTTCCCAAGCCTTGGAACATTGCGGTTACATTATCACCTTTTTTTACTGCATGTGCTGCAGTAATTGCGCCTGAGAGTATAAAAGTTCCAGCTTTTAAAACTTCCCCTCGTTCACCCATCATATTTGCAAGCATTGCAATCGATGTTGCAGGGTGACCAAGAACTGCCGCACCAGCTCCTAAATCTACCGTTTCACCATTGACTTGTAGAACAACACCTAATGTTTTCAGATCAACATCATTGATGCATTTTGACATTCCACCCGTTACATATCTTGATGAAGAGGAATTGTCTGCTATGACTGATTTTAAATCAAATTTAAAATCTTTATATCTTGAATCTATAATTTCAACAGCAGGCATAACAAAATCAGTTGCCGCTAAAACATCTCCTATATGACAACCAGGTCCAACCAAATCATCTTTGAGTACAAAAGCAATCTCTGCTTCAACTTTTGGGTGAATCAATTCATCTATCTTGATATCAGCTCCATCTCCACAAGCAAAGTAATCTGCCAAAAATCCATAACACGGATTAGGCACACCCATTTGTTTCATCTTGGCTTGAGAGGTAAGACCCATTTTCATACCAACTATTTTAGTACCCCTTGCTTCTTTGTTCGCACGAATTTTCCATTGGACATCAAACGCATCTTTATATGTCATCTGCGGGTATTGGTCTGTCACTTTTGTAATCTCTTGTGCATTAATTTCAGCATCTTCACAATATTTTGCTAATTGTTCAATTTCAGATTTATTCAATGACATTATATCAAACCTTTCTCTTTAGCCATATCAAGTGCTAAATCTTCAATCATATCTTCTTGACCACCAACTGTTCCTCTGCGACCAAGTTCTTCCAATATAGCTCTTGAATCAACACCGTATTTTTCAGCAGCTCGTCTAGCAAAAAGTAAAAACGAAGAATACACACCAGCATATCCAAGAGTCAGCGAATCTCTTGAAATTCGTGTAGGCTTGCCCATGATAGGCAAAGCTATATCTTCAGCAGCATCTTCTACAGCATGTAGGTCAATTCCGGTTTCTACACCCATAAGATTTAAAACAGCTATGAGAACTTCTAGCGGACAGTTTCCCGAACCTGCACCAAAGCCAGCTAGTGCAGCATCAATTCTATCGGCACCTGCTTCTATAGCAGCTATAGAATTTGCCACAGCCATCGACATATTGTTGTGTCCATGAAAGCCTATCTCTACTTTATCGCCATAAGCTTTTTTTATTGCACCGATTTTTTCTCTTACTTCATCAGGAAGCATATGACCAGATGAATCGGTTATATATATACAGTTTGCACCATAAGATACCATTTTACCGGCTTCCTCAACTAACCTTTTAGCACTTGCCATATGTGACATCATTAAAAATCCAACACAGCTAAGACCTATCTCTTTTGCTTTTTCTATATGCTCTTGTGAAACATCTGCTTCTGTACAATGTGTCGCTACTCTTACCATAGACACTCCACACTCCATAGCTTCAAGCATATCAGGAACTGTTCCGATTCCAGGAAGAAGCAATGCAGATACTTTTGTATTATTGACAGATTTTACAGCCTCGCTCATCCATTCTTTATTTGTATGCAAACCAAAACCATAATTGATAGAAGAACCACCTAAACCATCTCCATGAGTTACTTCAATCAAAGGTACACCGGCAGCATCAAGTGCTTTTGCCATTGTTGCAACTTGTTCCAATGTAAATTGATGCCTAATAGAATGCATACCATCTCTTAGAGACATATCATGTATTGTTACTTTTCTTCCTTTAATGCTGCTCATTACGCATCCTTTTCTAATAATTTTAGTGCCATCTGTTCAGCAGAATAAGTCGCTGCAGAAGTCATAATATCAAGGTTACCTGCATATTTTGGCAGATAATCCCCCAATCCTTCTACTTCAACATAGATAGAAACTCTATGTCCGTCAAATACAGGACCATTTTTTACTTTATAGCCTGGTACATATTTTCGTATTTCATCAGCCATATCATTTACCGATTTTCTAATCGCTTCTTCATTTGGTTTGTCTGTTGTAAGACAATGAATAGTATCTCTCATCATTAAAGGTGGTTCAGCAGGGTTAAGAACAATGATTGCTTTGCCTTTATTTGCTCCTCCTACTTTTACGATAGCATCAGAAGTTGTTTCAGTAAACTCATCAATATTTATTCTCGTTCCAGGTCCTGCTGATTTAGATGAAATTGTTGCGATAATTTCACCATATTCTACTTCTTGCACGCGAACAATAGCTTGCATCATAGGTATAGTTGCTTGACCTCCACATGTAACCATATTTACATTTTGCTCATCTTTGTCAAGATGGTCAGCTAAGTTTACAGGAGGAACACAATATGGTCCTATTGCCGCTGGAGTTAAATCTAGCATTTTTACGCCATATTTTTTTAACTTTTCATTTGTAATTGGGTGAACTTTTGCAGCTGTTGCATCAAATGCAATTCTTACATCATCTTCTTTTATATGGTCCAACATCCCATCAATACCCAGATGGGTAGTTTTCATACCATTTTCTCTGGCTTTTTTAAGTCCGTCTGAACTCTCAACGATACCAACCATCCATAAAGGATTTAGAACTTTACTTCTTAACAGTTTAAACATTAAATCAGATCCGATGTTTCCAGAACCAATCAATACACAGTTTATCTTTTTCATAATTTTTCCTTAAATAAATCTTACAGAAGCGGAACCAATTCCACCAATGTTAATACTCATATTGTCACCACTTTTTATAGGTACCATGCCTGAAAGTGCGCCTGAGAGGATAACTTCACCAGACTTTAAACCAACACCTAATTTTCCTAAGGTATTAGCAAGCCATGCCACTGCATTAAGGGGACTTCCCATCGTTGCTGCACCAGCTCCGGTTTGAAGCAACTCTCCATTTCGTTCAAGTGTCATCCCACATGTTATGAGGTCAACATCTTTTACATCTACAGCTTGCCCACCAAAAACTATATAGCCGCAAGAAGCGTTATCTGCAACGGTATCTTGAATTTTTATTTTCCAGTCTTTTACACGCGAATCAACGATTTCAAAACAAGGCATTACAAATTTAGTAGCTTTAATCACATCTGAAACAGTAACACCTGGACCTTTTAAATCTTCTTTTAATACAAAAGCTATCTCACCTTCTGCTTTTGGTTGAATCATCTTGTTTGTAACATCAATAACATCACCATCATTGTAAATCATATCTGAGAGAAGATATCCAAAATCAGGCTGATCCACTTTGAGAAGATTCATCACAGCTTTTGATGTCACACCAATTTTCTTGCCTATGATGTGAGATCCATCATCTTTCATTCTCTTTTTAATTAAAACATCTTGAATCGCATAAGCATCTTCAATTGTCATATCCTTTTCTCGCTCTGTAAGTGCTTCTATAGACTTACAACTTTTAAGAGAAGCATATAGCTCCTGTGCATATTTATTTATTTTATTTTGAGTCATATTAACTTCTTTACATTTTTATACATATATTTTTTAACTCTGTATAGAATTCAAGCGAATGATGTCCGCCTTCTCTTCCAATTCCTGATTTTTTCATTCCGCCAAATGGAGTTCTAAGGTCTCTTAAAAACCAAGAGTTAACCCAAACAATACCTGCGTCAATCTTCCCTGCCACTCTGTGGGCTTTCGATAAATTTTCAGAAAATACAGTTGCAGCCAATCCATACTCAGTATCATTTGCCATCCTTATTGCTTCTTCTTCAGTATCAAAAGGTGCTATATGACAACAAGGTCCAAATATTTCCTCTTTAACGATAACTGAATCTTCTGCTAATCCTGTCCAAATAGTAGGATCTATCCAATACCCACCAGCCAATTCACCTTCCATTTTTGGAGAACCTCCACCAAGCACAACGTTTGCACCTAATTCTTTGGCTTTTTTGTAATAATCAAGAACTTTTTCTTGATGGTCTTTGCTGATAAGCGGTCCCATATCAGAGCTTTCATCATGTTGAACACCTAATGTAATCTTTTCACCTGCTTCTTTTAATTTAGATACAAACTCATCAAAGATAGGTCTTTCGACATAAACCCTCTCTGTACCTAAACATACTTGACCAGAATTTGCAAATACAGATCTTACCGTTTCGGTTATTGCTTTTTTCATATCACAATCTGCAAAAACAACGGCAGGATTTTTGCCACCAAGTTCTAGGGATAAATGTTTTAGATCAAGAGATGATGACTGCATGATTCTCTTGCCAGTCGCGGTTGATCCAGTAAATGTTATCGCATCTACATCAGGATGTGAAGTTAGTCTGTCTCCAATATCTCGACCAAATCCGTGCACAACATTAAATACACCTTTTGGGATTCCAACTTTATTCATAACTTCTCCAAGAAGAGCAGTTGTCGTTACTGTATTCTCAGCAGCTTTTACTACGACCGTATTACCACAAGCCAATGCTGGTCCAACTTTCCAAGTCATTAAAAGAAAAGGTAAATTCCAAGGTGTGATAACTGTTATGACACCTTTTGGATATCTTCTGGAATAATTCATAGCAACGCCACCATCAGGAGTATCCATCTGATACGCTTCATCTGCCACGGACTTCATAGTGTCTGCAAAAACTTTAAAGTTTGCAGCACCTCTTGGGATATCGATATGACGAGCTATAGTATATGGCTTTCCAGTATCGAGAGTTTCTGCTTCGAGAAAATCATCAAATCGTCTGTCAATCTCATCTGCTAGTGCATATAAAAGTGCTATGCGATCATTAATCTTCATATCACCCCATTCTCCATTGATTGCATCTTTTGCAGATTTAACTGCTAAATCAACTTCTTCATTTGAACCTAATGCGATTTGGGAGATTACTTTTCCTGTCGCTGGGTTAAAATTGTCATAAAACTTTCCATTTTTAGATTCTATAAATTCACCATTTATAAAATGCAATACTTTTTTCATATCTCTTTCCTTTTTAACTCTTTAACTTTATATTATACTTTTTATGCCGGCTTGCGCACATATAATATCTTCTTCTTCACTCCCGCCCGAAACTCCAATAGCTCCTATTATCACATCATCTTTAGCTATAGGAAGTCCTCCACCAAAAGGAACAAGTCTAGCTCTGTTTGAAAAACCCTGTTCTAAATGTGGAGCATCTTTAAATATCTGTGTCCATTGAGCTGAGGGGAAACCAAAGCTGGCACTTGTGTATGCTTTGTCTTTTGAAATATCGATGGAATGAATAAAAGATCCATTCATCCTTAAAAAAGCTAACTCTAAACCAGATCTGTCACATACACTAACATTTATCTTGATACCTAATTTAACTGCTTTTTTGACGGCACCATCACAAGCAGCAAAGGCTGCTTGATAGGTGATATTTCTAAGATTCTCAGCTACTACCATATTTTCTATTTACTTCCCAATAGAGTGTAAACGCTGGTAAAAGCACCGGCTTCTTCACCTGTATGATAGAAAATTCCTCTCCATAAGTTATCTTCTGTCCAAGTGATAGTTGGCATATCAGGCTGAACAAGATATCCAAGACCTGCAAAAGTTTCCATTCTATGACCTGATGGATCAAAGAAGTAGATTGTTTCACCTCTTGTGATACCATGTCTTTGAGGAGTAACATCTATCTTCACGCCACTCATGCCCATCACATCCGCTGCTCTTAATATATCAGCCCAGCCATCTAAGAAAAATGCTGCATGATGCATTCCAGCTTCAGGACCTGCTACAAATGCGATATCGTGTGGAGTAGAAGTACATGCAAGCCATGTTGCTGCTTGAAGAGAACCTTCCGGTCCTACACAAACCTGCTCTGTTAATTTAAATTCAAATACCTCTTGAAATAACTTTGTAACTTCCATTACTTTTTCAGGACCCTGAGCCATCAAAAGAGAATGGTCTAGCCAATGAGCCTTTATACCTTTACCATTTATTGGCCAAGGAGCTGGGTTTGTATCTCCTGTTGTTTTACCAACAAAAGTTTTTTCAGCATAAAGGTTAAATTCATGTTCACTTGGAGCGATAAATTTTAAGACTCTTCCACACTCTGCAGCAGTTCCAGCCGGTAACATTTCGGTGCTGATGCCATAGTCTTCAAGTTTCTTTTGAAGATCATCAAGATCAGAATCTTTCTCAACTTTGTAAGCAATTCTATTAAAAGTAGATTCATCTGATGGTCTAAATACCATAGAGTATTTATCCCACTCATCCCAACATTTCATATATAGTGTGCCATCTTTATCTTCTCTCTCTACTGTCATACCCATTATATTTTCATAGTAGTCTCTAGTTGCTTTAATATCTAAAACATTTAAATCTATATGACCTATTCTCATAATTCCCATCATAAATCCTTTTTTATTTTAGTCACCTATTGTGTAGGTGATTTTTTTTGGTTTTGCGATAAATTTTATCTCCATATCACTTCTTGGAAATATTCTGCATGCTAAAACGATGCCTTTATCTTCTTCTTCCTGGCTTATATGTTTTCGGCTCATCACCATAGATTCATACTCGCCACTTAATACTTCTATTTTACAAACTCCGCATCCTCCGTTATGACAACCCTTTGGGGCTACACCACTTCTTGAAGATAAGGAATCCATAAGATGCTTATCTTGAGCACAACTTAAGACTTTTTCTCCTACAGTAATATCACTTTTTAAAACAGTGCTATTCATAACTATATATTTTTAAAAAGAGGGCTTCTAACCTCTTTACTGTGCAAATCAGCTTTTGAGAAAAACTTCTCTGTATGGATATCTTTTTCAAACAATCTTCCTCTCATCAAAGCAGTAGTACACACTTCTGTCATAGGAGGAGGTCCACAAAGATAAGCCTTATTTCCTGCAAATTTTCCATCATACATTTTGATAGCAACATTATTTGCAAACCCAACTTCACCTTTCCAATTTTCATCTTTATTGTCTGATAAAACAGGCACATAGGTAAAGTTTTCATATTTTTCGCTTAAATCTCTAAAAAGATCCGCATAGTAAAGCTCACTCTCATCTCTTGCCCCATGAAAAAGCGTAATCGGCAAAGTGCATCCATTTTCCAATTCATCTAAAATCATGGATTTTGGACTAGAAAGCCCAGAGCCTCCAGCAAAAAATATCATAGGCTTGTTTGCAGATCTTCTGATAAAAAATCTACCAAAAGGACCTGTTATCTTTCTTTTGTCACCAACTTTTACATTTTCATGAATCCAAGGTGTTGCTTCACCATCAGGAATAATTCCTATGTTCAATTCTACTATCTTGCCTGTACTTGGTTGGTTTGCTAAAGAAAAAGCTCTTGGCTCTTTAAAACCTGGAACATGATAATTGATATACTGACCTGCTTGAAAATTAATTGGTTCTTCTAATTCTAACCAAAGCCCCAATACTCGAGGAGTAAGCATCTCTCTTTTGATGACAGTACCCATAAAGTCTTTTACAGCTATATTTCTAGCATCAGGTTCCACATCGATATCAGCTTCTATAACAACATCTTCGAGCGCGGTCGCTGTACATGCAAGACAATACCCATCATCTCTTTCACCATCCATCAAAGCAAAAGAAGAAGCATTTCCTAAATCAACCTCTCCCTCTAAAACTTCCACTTTACATGTTCCGCACAAGCCATGGTTGCAGGCATGGGGTAGATAAACCCCTTGTCTTAGAGCTGCATCAAGAAGAGTTTGACCCTCTTGCACATCAACCATATCGCCTGTTGGTTCAATCTCTAGTTTAAAACTCAACTTATACTCCTAACTTTCCTGTAAGGGATGGTGTAGTAAATTTTATAAATGATTTATGTCCAACACCGTTTTCTTGCAAACTCTTACCAAAATCTGGTGTTACAACTTTCCCATCTATTTCCCATATAACCTCTGTTTTATCAAAATCAAGTTTTTCAAAATCTGGCTCTACCTTGTAGGTGACAGGTATGATATCAGATAATATTGCACCAAATGGCATCTCTGGCGGAAGTGGAAATGCTCTTGGTGAACTGACCAAAACATGCCCATACCAGTAAACATATACCACTTGATTTCCGTGAAATCTATCTATGCTGTCTTTCATTATTGTTGGATACTCTCCAATTGATTCTATTGCCATATTTTATCCTTTATATATTTTTTAATTTATTCCACATCTCTTCATCAGGAGAACCGACATAATCCAAATTATCTTCACCATGATTAATCTTATACCACTGAAGAACTTCAGGTATAGTAGCCCCACCACAGTTTCCTTGAAATATTTGATGAGGAGGCATCCAAGATTGAATAAACTTTTCAGGTTGTTCTTCAAATATATGCTTACACCCCGGTGAGCAAAAATGAAATTTTTCTCCATTATACTCTGCTGTTTCATGTGTATATACATTTGGCTTTCCGCCTTCTATATCAGTAAATCCCAACGGAATTTGACAAGTTTGGCATATCAAAGGAAGTGTTTCAGAATAATACCTCTCACCCTTTTCTGCTTTTTTAGCAAATTCTTCCCACATAGGTCTATAGTATTTATCAAAAGTATCTGGGTATTTCTCAGATAACCAGTTCATCTTCTCTTCATTTGGCAACCAAGTATGAATTGCTGCTGCATTACAGTGATTATAAAATATATTCCATACTTGATGAGACAGGTGTCCTTTCTCAGCTACGATAGTATTTATAAGATTAGTTGGGACTTCGATACCGTATTTTGCTAAGTCTTTATACAAAGCCATTCCATTTTGCTCTATATAAAGCCCCACTGCCTCACCCCATGATGTTGGAGAATTTGGTAACATATAGTCCATCATCATAGCGATTAAAGACAGCACTCTATATCCTCTCCATAACCATTTATCCATCCATTTTTGAACTATTGGAACATTTGCCTCGTCTTGTTCTAATAAGAATTTAACTGCTTGAAGACCCAGAGTCATATGCCTTGACTCATCACTTTGGGCTGAAAAACCAAAAGTAACAGTTGCCATATCTCCATTGTAAGCTGCACCACTCATAAAAGGAACAAAAAGGAGATTTGTTAAAACAAATTCAAATGAAAAACCGATAGCTATCATAAATTCAAATGGGCCAGCGGTGCTTGCATCGTCTCCGAAAGATTTTGGAACTGAAAGATACCAAATTCTGTCATGAGCAGTACGATAATCATGAAATCCATCAAAATATTTGTTATAGTGGCTCATTGTATGTACTTGTGTTTGATAATGTCTTAACTCATCAATTGCTTGCATTTGACAAGCAACTGTTGCCCCCTCTCCTTTAAATGCTCTAGCGGCATTGGAGAATCCTCCAACAACTTTGTATTCAAGTGGAGTTACGCCTGTTAAGAACAACTTTAAAGCATTGATATATCTTGCATCAGTGACATTTTTTTGTCCATTATTTTGGGCAAAAGCATCAATGATAGAGTAAAGTTTTTTGTCTTTCTCGGCTTGTAGTTTCCAGTAAGAATCCATAGTCATCCTAAAAGGATCTTCCCAAGCCTCCCAGTCATGAATTTTGATGCCTTCCATATTTAAGTATGGATGTGTATCTTCTTTTTTTTGATAGGTTGTATCCCAACCAAGTCTTGTCATATATTTATATGTGTCTTTTTTGCTTAATCTTTTTTTTCTAGGTTCTACACTCATCTCAACTCCTTTTTAGTTATCCCAATAAACGATAAATTCATCGTCAGTTTCGTCAATTTGACCACCAATAGATATAAGTACCAGCTGTAACTCTTCAGGTTCCCACTCTCTTCCAAGTGCTTCAGATACCGTCTCAGCTTTTACTACAATCCTACCCGGTCTTTCTATCTGAATCATCGCGGGTTTGTTTGTGATAGTTACACCTTCATTATCTTCCCTTATCGCCTCTGCAATCGTTCTTCCTTCATCAGTTGATTGAAGGCATAATAGTGCTACACTTTTTGACATAAATACTCCTATATACTTAAACCATTTTTATTTAATCTATCTGTTAAATCGCTTTTAGCAGTAGAAACAATCTCTTGTGAATTATTTGAATATCCGGCAAGTGGAGTAATCGCACTTTCTGCGATATCGATATACTCTTTTACCCAGTGCTCCAGTGTTTGTTTGTTTTCCTCTGATTCTCCTGCCATTACTTTTATAACACTGTTTATCCATTTTGTTGATTCTTCATACCAAGTTGTTACAAATTCATTCATCATAGCTACCTCTGATACACCTAAATCCGTCATAGCTTCTGAAAACTTAGAAATCAAAACAGGGATAACAAAAGCATCTAGTACCACATTTTGTGCAACAAAGAGTTTTACTGGGTCTTTTATAACCAAAGTATCTTCAACCGCTTTTCTTAAGCCTTGCCATTTGGAATCATTTAGCCAACTATTTTTTCCATTGTCTAATTTTGAAGTATCATTATTTGATACTGCCAAAATAGTTTTTGTGACATGTTGTGCCATACCTAATCTATCTGATGCGTGAAATAGACAGGCAGAAGTAAATGCAGTTCCATATCCTCTTGCAACAATCGTAAGATTGTTTAAGTCTGCACCGTACTCATAATGTCTAAGTGGAGTCATATACTCATATATTTTATTTTTTACATCATCACTGATGCGAGAAAGCATTCCTCTCTTTTCCAGAAAATTAAAGGTTTGAGTATTTGCATCATTTTGCTTTGCTCTTGTTGATACATAAGTCATATAATGAAACTTTCTAGGATCCAATAACTTATACCAGTCACTCATCACAATCGCAGTTCTTTTGACATCATATATCTCAAACTCTGGTTCCCATTGAGGTCTATAATGAAAATTTTCTGTTGGCTGTGCATCATATACCGCTTCTTCATATCTTGAAGCTGGTCTATCTTCACCAAATCTCTCTGCAATGTGTCCAAATGTATGTCGTTTGGGCTCAATCTCAATACTAGCTATATCTAATTTCACATTTTCTCCTTTTTTGTAAATTTATTATCAACATTTTCGATACCATATTTCCACTGAAGCAGTTCATTTTCAATTCTTTGCTCTTGTTCTACTGTAAAAAAACTGACTCTATTGGTTGCACAAAATTTTATAAACTCTTTATATGGTAAAAGCAACTCTGCATAAATAGATGGGTCATCTATCGCAAAATAAAACTCTACAAACCCATCATCTCTAGTATTTAGGACTTGTACATATTTTTTTAAGCCGTTCATTAATTCTCCCATTCATACCTCCTTATAAATTGTAAAAATTATATATAAAATTAATCGCATTTTATTCGCATTTATTATAAATACATAATTTTTACATAAATATAAAAAAGCGATTAAAAAACGATTTTTTTGTGTAAAAATTGCATAAATCAAAAATAAGGAGTAAAACATGTCTTTAATGAAAAGAGAAGATTGGTACGATTTAACCAGAACAACAAACTGGTCGCCCAAGTATGTGAGTGAGGATGAATTGTTTCCAGAAGAGATGAGCGGAGCTAGAGGTATCCCTATGGAAGCTTGGGAAGATTATGATGAGCCTTATAAAGTAACATATCCAGAGTATGTTGAAACTCAAAGAGAGAAAGATGCTGGGATTTATTCTGTAAAAGCTGCACTTTCTAGATCAAAATTTATGGACAATGTAGATCCAGGCTGGGAAGCTACAATGCAAGCACATTATGGCGCTGTAGCCTTAGCAGAGTATGCTGCAAGTCTTGCAGAGACTAGAATGGCAAGATTTGCTAAAGCCCCAGGAAACAGAAATATGGCTACTTTTGGCATGTTAGATGAAAATAGACATGGTCAGCATCAGCTTTATTTTCCACATACTTATGTTGAGAGGTCAAGACAATGGGATTGGGCTTTAAAAGCAAATCATACAAATGAGTGGGCTGCAGTAGCAGGTAAAAACTTTTTTGATGATATTATGATGACTAGAGACGCTGTTGCAACATCTATCATGCTTACATTCTCTTTTGAGACAGGTTTTACAAATATGCAATTTTTAGGACTTGCATCTGACGCAGCTGAGACTGGAGATCATACATTTGCATCTCTTATCTCAAGTATTCAAACAGATGAGTCACGACATGCTCAACAAGGTGGACCAAGCCTAAAAATTCTTGTAGCTAACGGTAAGAAAAAAGAAGCACAAGAGTTGGTTGATTTATCTATTTGGAAAGCTTGGAGATTGTTCTCAGTTCTTACTGGTCCTATTATGGATTATTATACTCCACTTGAAGGTAGAAAACAATCATTTAAAGAGTTTATGGAAGAGTGGATTGTAGCTCAATTTGAGAGGCAACTTCTTGATATTGGACTAGACCTTCCATGGTATTGGGATGAGTTTATAGCAGACATAGCAGATAAACAGCATGGTATGCATTTAGGTGTTTGGTATTGGAGGCCAACGGCATGGTGGAATCCAGCTGCTGGTGTAGGAAAAGCTGAGAGAGCTTGGCTAGAAGAAAAATATCCAGGATGGAATGATACTTATGGAAAATGTTGGGATGTTATCACGGACAATATTTTAAATGACAGAAAAGACTTAACACTACCTGAAACACTTCCAGTTATTTGCCACACAGGATTTATACCACTAATTACTCCTCCAAACACAAAAAGAGCAGAGGGTAAGTTGGTTGATTATCAGCTTGAATATGAAGGAAGATTATATCACTTTAACTCAGAAGTAGATAAATGGGCATTTGAAACAGATCCCCAAAGATATAAAGGTGTTATGACTGCAGTTGACCATTTTCTAGCTGGTCATATTAATCCACCTGATCTTGGTGGAGCACTGGCATGGATGGGTCTGGCTCCAGGTGAGATGGGTGACGATGCACATAATTATGCATGGGCTGAAGACTTTAGAAAATAAAAATAAAAATAAAAGGATAAAAAATGGCATTATTTCCACTATTTTCACTGTTTGAAAATGATTTTGTAGTACAAGTATTACCGGTTGATACAGAAGATTCTATGGACGAAGTTGCAAAAAAATGTGCATATCATACAGTAGGAAGAAGACAAGTAGCCCAACCAGGTAGAGTGATGAGAGTAAAAAGGCATAGCAATGGAGAATTATTTCCAAGAGACATGAAAGTTCAAGAGGCAGGCTTTATGCCTACAGAAACTATAGATGTTGTATATGAATAGGATTAGATGATGGCTTTTGAAAAAATATGTACACTAGATGATGTCTGGGAAGGTGAAATGAAATCTTTCACTACTGCTGATGGGACAGAAGTTTTAGTCGTAGCTCATGAAGATGACAAAATAGTCATCTTCCAAAACATGTGTCCTCATCAAGAGATACAACTAGGTCAAAAAGGGAAGCTTAACGAAGATGGAGTACTTACATGTACCGCCCATCTTTGGGAGTTTGACTCATGTACAGGTGCTGGATTAAACCCGACAGATTGCAAATTGGCTGTGTATCCGTCAAAAGTAGAGAACGAGGATGTTTATGTAGATATCGACGGAATAATTCCTGAAAAATCACATAGCTAATATAAAAATACGAAGGAAATTAAATGTCAAATAATACAGATAAAGTTTACAACAATAATGTAGGACCAATAGTTAGAGCAGGCGATGTTGCACTTGCAGTTATAGAAGCGGCAGAAATCGATAATCCAGATAAAAAAATTGTGGTTAACGATCAAGTTGCTTATTATAGAATTTCATGTGAACATGAGATGATTCTCAGAAGAAAAACCATAGAAGAGTGTCTAGGTAAACCTTTTGAGATGAGGGAGTTGGAGATAAATATGGCATCTTTTGCAGGTCAGATTATGGCAACAACTGACGATGTAAGATTTTACTTAGACGAAACAAAATAATAAGGAGATAAAATGAGCGGAGAAGCACAAGCAGCAGAATTTGCAGCACCATTAAAAACTTGGTCTTTAGCAAAAGGCGGCAGAAGAAAACCAAGTGAATATGATATAGTGTCAAGACATTTACACAACCATATGGATGATCAAAAACAACCATTTCATTTTCCAAATATACCTATGTCAGATTGGTATATAAAGAACAGAAACAACAGTCCATTAAAGCATGATGATTGGGATTCTTTTACAGATCCAGATAAATTAGTATATAGAACATATAATATCTTGCAAGATGGTCAAGAAACCTATATAAAGGGACTTTTTGATCAAATGAATGAAAGAGGTCATGATGAAATGCTCTCAAGAGAACATGCAAAAGTTTTAGCAAGGCTTTATACTCCTGCTAGATATGCGTATCATACACTTCAACTTAGTTCAGCATACTTGCAACAAATGGCACCTTCAAGTACTATAACTAACTGTGCCACATATCAAACAGCAGATGAGCTACGAATACTAACTCATACTGCATATAGAACCAAAGAGCTTTCAAAAACTTTTCCTGACTTAGGTTTTGGTGAAAACGAAAGAGAACTTTGGGAAAATGATCCTGCTTGGCAAGGCATAAGAGAGTTAATGGAAAAAGCACTAGTAGCATGGGATTGGGCAGAAACATTTGTTGTGTTAAATCTTCTTGCCAAACCTGCTCTTGAAGAATCAATTCAAATTCAATTTGGAAACTATGCAAAAGATTCTAATGATACACTTTTAGGACTTTTGAGTCAATCTCAATACAATGATTCACTGCGTCATAGAAAATGGACATCAGCACTTGTTAAGATGGTTGAAGAAGTAGAAGGAAATAAAGAATATATGCAATCAATTATCACAAAGTGGCTACCACTTACAGATAAAGCAATAGAAGATTATTGCAATGCTATACCTGATGCAGAAAATGCATCTAGCGAGGCTAAAGAAGCAGTTAGAACATACCTTGGTTCATTAGGATTTACAGCTTAATTCATTTACATACTTAAGAAGGGAACTTCTTTTCTTAAGTATGCTAAATTAGCCCTCTCTCTCCCACGGGGGGTTAATTTAGCATACTACAAAAAACAAAAGGAAGATTAATGAAAACAGCGATTTACTATGGACCAAAAGACATACGATGCGGGAAGAAAGAATCTCCTAAGATTTCAGACAAGGATGATATAAAAGTAAAAGTTTTAGCAACATCTATGTGTGGATCTGACTTACATCTTTATAGAGGCTCACTTGACCCTATCATGGAAAAAGGTGTGTCTCAAACAGGGCATGAACTATGTGGTGAAGTTTTGGAAGTAGGATCAAATGTTTCAAAATTTAAAGCAGGAGATAGAGTTACCATGGCCTACTCTTGTTCTTGTGGAGATTGCTACATGTGTGATTGTGGACAAACAGCTCATTGCGAAACAACTCAAAAAGCAGTCTATGGTTTTGGTGTTCCTTTTGGAAACTTAAATGGAACGCACACCGAAGAGATGATCATCCCTCATGCACAGGGGCATGCTATGATAGTACCTGATGGTATATCTGATGCTTCCGCTTTAACATTATCTTGCAATATGCCAACTGCCGTTATCGCAAATGAATTAACAGATATAAAAGTTGGTGAAAAAGTGGCGATTATAGGAGCAGGTCCGACAGGACTCATGTCACTAGATATCGCTCTTACAAAAACAGCTCCTTCAAATATACTAGTTATCGAACCAGTTACCCACAGAAGAGAAGTGGCCGCAAAAAAAGGCGTAAGCGTCATAGATCCAAATAGTGAAAATTTTAGAGCTGAAGCTCTTAAAATCCCTGGCGAGAGAGGATTTGATAAAATCATTGAGATGGTAGGGTTTAAAGAAACATTGCAAACTGCATTTGATTTGATAAGAGCAGGCGGTACCATAGCTGCACTTGGTGTATTTACTGATCAAGAATTTAATCTTGTCTTGGCTGATGTATTTTTAAGAGATATATCTTTACATATGAATGGTTTTGCCAATGTTCAGCCATACATGAAAACCGCATTAAAATATATCCAAGATGGCATAGTAACACCTGATGAGTATTTTACACACGAATTTAAGCTTGATGATATAGATAAAGCATTTAAACTTTTTAATGAAAAAGAAGATAATTCTCTAAAAGTCCTGATAAAACCATAGAAAGGTAAAGATGAAGAATACAATATTTGATGTTATCATACTAGGTGCTGGTCCTGCTGGTATAGCTACCGCTTATGAAGCAGAACAGCTTGGTCTTAGAAAGATTTTAATATTGGAAAAAACTGAACATCATTCTCATACTATTAGAAATTTTTATGAGGATGGAAAATCTATAGACAGAGACTGGGGAGGTTTTGAAGTTGAACTTTTAGGTAACATTGATTTTAAATTTATTAAAGAAAAAAAGCTGGATTATTTTGAAGAAATTTTAAATAAATCTAAAATTATAGATGTTGTTTATAACAGCGAGGTTTATTTGATAGAGAAAAAAGACGACTTGTTTAGTATAGAGTCAAAATCAGGTTCGTACAGTGCTAAAAATGTAGTCATAGCAATTGGAAGAATGGCAAAACCTAAAAAACCAGATTATAGACTTCCCAGGAAGCTAGCAAAAAAAATCAATTTTGACCTCTCTAAAGCCACTTCCAATGAAAAGATACTAGTCGTAGGCGGAGGAGACAGTGCATCAGAATACGCAACATCATTGTCAAAAAATAATGATGTAACCATAACATACAGAAAAGAAAAATTTACAAGACCAAATCCGCTAAATCAACAAAAATTAAAAGAAAAATTTGAAAGTGAAGATTTAAAACATAAACTAGGTGTTGATATTAAAGAGATAGTAGATGAACATGGTCTTATAAAAATTGTATATACTGATGACTCAAGCGACACTTATGAAAGAATGATATTCGCTCTTGGTGGAACTACTCCGATGGATTTTATCAAAAACAGTGGCATAAAAGTCGATGAATTGTCACAACCTATATTTAATGAAAACAATGAAACTATAATAATAGGACTTTTTGTAGCTGGAGATATAGTGTTTCAAAATGGTGGAAGTATTTCAGTTGCATTTAATCAAGGATATAAAATAGCAAAATTCATAACAAAAACTTAAATTATTTAAAGGGAAAAAATGAAAAAAAATGTACTAACTCGTAGAGAAGCTTTAAAAAAACTCGGAGCTGCAGTCATCGGGGGTATAGCAATAGCAGATACTGCAAGTGCGTCATCCACATCTAAAAGGATGGGTAAACCATTTAAAATTGGTTATGTAAGTCCAAAGACTGGTCCTCTGGCAATATTTGCCGAGCCTGATCCATTTACACTTGCTCAAGTAAAAGAGGTTTTAAAAGATGGCATCACGATAGATGGAACAACACATCTGATTGAAATTATCTATAAAGATAGCCAATCTAGTTCAAACAGAGCATCAGAAGTAGCATCACAATTGATATTGAAAAATGAAGTTGATTTAGTCATTGCCGCAAGTACTCCTGATACAACAAATCCGGTTGCTGACCAATGTGAACTAAATGGAGTGCCTTGTGTTACCACTGATACACCATGGCAACCGCACTTTTTTGGAAGAGGCGGAGATCCAAAAGTTGGATTTGAATGGACATACCATTTTTTCTGGGGATTAGAAGATGTTATTGGGTCATACACTAATCTTTGGGAACAAATACCCACAAATAAAACCGTAGGTGTTTTATTTCCAAATGATTCTGATGGAAATGCATGGGGAGATGCAAAGCATGGTTTTCCTCCAGTACTAAAGAAAAAGGGCTACAAGATGGTAGATTTAGGAAGATATCATTCTCCAACTAGTGACTTTTCATCTTACATATATGAATTTAAAAAACAAGGTGT
>CAZYTB010000002.1:0-50104 GCA_964650375.1 uncultured Campylobacterales bacterium
ATGGTTTAAGTATTCCTCAACATCCAGGTGCAATAAAAGCATTTAAAGAAGCTGGTTTACTTTAAAACTTACTTCTTTACATTAAAGCCCTGCTTTTTAGCAGGGCTTAAAATAAGGATATTTCTAAAATATTCCAACTACATATTTTAGAGATATCCTAAAAATATATGAGGATCTAAATTGGAAAAAAAACATAACTTAAAAAAAGAATATCTGGAAGATATTGAAGAAAGAAGTGCAGAAGAGTTTGAGGAAGGGTCTAAGCTTGATAAGAGCACCATTCCTTCTGATGAACATATGACTGCTGAAGAAAAGTTAGTAAGTGAATTAGAAGGGCAAAGAACATTTACTTTTGGATCATTTAAATATTGGTATATTGCGTTTGTTGCCTTTTTTTGGTCTATATTCCAACTTGCTGTCGTTGTCCATCCAATCAATAGTGTATTTTTAAGATCAATTCACTTAGCATTTGCTGTCTTGTTAGCATTCTCACTCTATCCAATAATCAAAAAACCCAGTTTAAGAAATACGATAACTTGGTATGACATGCTCTTTGCTGTAGTTGGTGTCACTGCCGTATTATATAAATGGTATGAATACAATGCATTAGCTATGCGTTCAGGTGCTTGGACTTCTACAGATATTTTTGTAGGTATTGTAGTTATAATTCTAGTGCTTGAAACGGCGAGACGGGTAATGGGCTTACCTTTATCGGTTGTGGCAATAGTATTTTTATTATATGATTATTTTGGACCATATATGCCTGACTTGATAGCACATAAAGCTGCAAGCATAAGTAAGCTAGCAGGGCAAATGGTTTTAACTACAGAGGGTATTTATGGTGTGCCTCTTGGTGTTAGTGCATCCTATGTATTTTTATTTGTTCTCTTTGGTGCCCTACTAGACCGTGCAGGTGCTGGAGAGTATTTCATAAAATTAGCATACACTTTATTAGGAAGGTTCGATGGTGGTCCAGCCAAGGCTTCTGTTGCAGCATCTGGGCTTATGGGTATGATTTCAGGATCTTCCATCGCTAATACTGTTACTGTTGGAACTTTTACAATTCCGCTTATGAAAAGATTGGGATTTGCACCTCATAAAGCAGCCGCTGTAGAAGTTTCTGCTTCTGTCAATGGTCAACTAATGCCTCCTATTATGGGTGCTGCTGCATTTATTATGGCAGAATTTTTAGGACTTAATTATACGCAAATTGTTTTTGCAGCATTTATACCAGCTTTTGTTTGTTATTTTTCTCTATTTTATATTGTTCACCTAGAAGCGAAAAGAGCAGGTTTAAAGGGCGAAGATCCAAAAGTGCTTGGTCGTGCATGGCCTATATTTATCAAAGGAATACATTATATAATTCCTATTTTATATTTGATGTACACCCTAATAATACTGAGGCAATCAGCCCAAAGTGCGGCCTTTAATGCAACAATGCTTATGATGTTGATTATGGTTGTGCAAAAACCTATACACGCAATAATAAAAAACGAAAATATTACATTAAGCGTTCTTATGAGTGGCTTTGCAGATATCGGTTTAGGTATGATTAATGGTGCTAAAAGCATGGTTCCTATCGCGGCTGCAACAGGAGTTGCTGGGATTATCGTCGGATCTGTTACACTAACTGGTATCGGTTTGATTTTAGCAGATGTTATTGATCAACTTTCACATGGTTACATCATATTGGTTCTTCTTTTTACAGCCATTACTTCGTTGATATTAGGAATGGGCTTACCGACAACAGCGAACTATATCGTCATGGCTTCTTTAACGGCTCCTGTCATCATGCAATTATCAGCTCAAAACGGATATGTTATACCAATGATAGCAGCCCACATGTTTGTATTTTACTTTGGTATTTTGGCGGATGATACGCCTCCTGTGGGACTGGCGGCATACGCCGCAGCAGGGATTGCAAAAGCTGATCCCGTCAAAACAGGGCTTCAAGGTTTTTTCTATGACATAAGAACTGGACTATTACCATTTATGTTCTTTTTTAACAATAAATTACTTTTAATAGCTCATGTTGATGCAACAGATCCAAATGACGCAACAAAATGGGTATGGGTATCAAATCCGCTTGAAATGTTAGCAATTTTTCTTGCTGCTCTTCTTGGAATGTTTGCCTTTACATCAGCAACGCAAGGATGGTTTTTAACGAAAGTAAGTACTATAGAAAGATTGCTTCTTATAAGTGTAATTCCTTTTGCAATGCAACCACAACTGATGGTTAAACACTTACATGTAGGAAGTGAATATACGAGTTATCTAATTGCTGCTCTAATTTATGGGGGTGTATATATGCTACAAAAAATGAAAGTAAAAAGATTTGGTGGCGACCCGTTAGCGGTAGTCTGATAAACCTGTAAAAGGTGAGTGAAATTTCTCACTCACCTTTTACAAAAAAAATACTTCCTGCTATCTTTTCTTTATGAATTAATTTTCTATTTAGCAAATTTTCAAATCTAATCTTGCTTTTTTCATCAAAACTTAGTTTTATATCTTGGTCACTCTGAGGTCTTTTAGAGATTAAGTTTAAGATTTCATCTTCACTAAAATTATTTTTTTCGCCTTGATAATCTTTTCTATAGGCTATGCTTACATGTAAGTTCTTCAGCTTTGAAGAGAGTTCTTTTAACCTTTGCGTACTCACACTTTTTACCTTATACGCTGGCGGTCTATCTATCGTGCTTATATCCACTCTATCTGGTTTTATTTCATTTAATATGAGGTTTAATTTTTCAAACTCTTCATCTTTGTCATTAATTCCCTCAACTACTAAAACCTCTATAACTAATGAGCCATTATATATTTTTCTAAAATTTCTCATGGAAGTTATAATTTTTTCTATATCAATATCTTTATAGGGTCTATCAATTTTTTTAAAACATTTTTGTGTTGCACAATCCAATGAGAGTTTGACTATATCAATCTTTGATAGCGTCTTTTGTATCTCTTCATCAACTATACTGGCACCATTGCTTAAAATAAGAAGTTTATAATTTCCTTTTATCTCTTTTATCTTATCTACTAATTCATCAAGATAAGGATAAAGCGTAGGTTCACCATTTGCAGTGATGGTAATAACATCTATATCTTTATGTTCCAATAATGCAGTCTTAAGAGAATCTATCACCAATTGAGTTGAAATCATCTCCTTCATACTTTTTATTGGCTTTGCTCCTTTTAACTCACAATAAACACAATCAAAATTACATTGCTTTAAAGCAGGGCTTAGATCAATCCCTAAAGATTTTCCAAATCTTCTGGAATTAACTGGCCCAAAGATTACATCAGTCATAGATTCTTTGTTGTTTCTTGAACAGTTTTTATAAAATATTTTGCATTTTCGACAGGAACATCTGGCAAAATTCCGTGTCCTAGATTAAATATGTGTCTTTCATCTTTCATAACATTTACAATTTTTTCGACACCTTCTTTTATAGCATCTTTACTATAAAGTCTTGTTGGTTCCATATTTCCTTGAAGCACATACTTGTGACCCAATTTTTCTTTTGCTAATTCGATCGGAGTTGACCAATCTACGCCAAACACATCAAAATCACCATCAATTTTATCCAAATAACCGCTAATCCCTTTAGGGAAAACTATGATAGGAGTATCTGGATACTTTGATTTTAAAAAACTTGTTATCTCTTTGACATAATTCCAACTAAATTCAAAATAAGCACTTTCTTCAAGAGCGGCTGCCCAGGAATCAAAAATCATAACTACATCAGCACCGCTTTTAATTTGGTTTTCCAAGTATAGTTTCAAAGCTTCGCTAACTTTTTTAAGAAGAGCATGCATGAGTTTGGGTTTAGTATAAATTAGCTTTTTAACTTTTGCATAAGTCTTTGTTCCTTGCCCCTCTATCATATAAGTTGCTAGCGTCCAAGGAGCGCCACAAAAACCGATGAGTGCCTTGTCTGCTTCTAATTTTCCTCTAATGAGTCTGATTGTCTCATATACATACTCTAAGTTTTTAGAAGCTTTTTGAACATCTAATTTTTCTATGTCTTCCATAGTTTCAATAGGAAAAGGAAACACAGGACCCTCGCCTTTTATAAATTTTAAATCCATACCCATTTCAAGTGGCACGACCAATATGTCACTAAACATAATAGCCGCGTCAACACCTACAATATCAATAGGCTGAAGTGATACGGTACAAGCTTTCTCAGGGTCTTTGCATAAAGATAAGAAATCGCCTGCTTCATTTCTAACCGCCATATATTCTGGCAAATATCTACCCGCTTGTCTCATCATCCAAACTGGTGTATATGGAGTTTTTTTTCCCTTACATGCATCTACAAATATTTTACTCATTATTATTTTCCTACCCTACTTAAAAAATATAATCCAACAGCAAGTCCCATAATAGATACAGCAAAATATAACATCTCCAATGCTCCATCATAATTGGTATGCAAAACTCTTTGAAAAAAGTTAACAATTAAAACCATAACAATAACTTTTGCGATTTTGTCTTTTAATTGGTCAAGATTTGCGATACTCAAAATTTTACCATTGCCTTTTGCTATATCTATTTCAGAGATAAAAAGTTCATATACACCAAAACCAAATATAAGAAGTACTATTCCGATTAGATACAAATCTACCGCACCAATTATCTCACTAACTACTTGCACATGAAAACCATCTAGATGGGCTCCTGCGAAAAAGTGGTTATAGGATACTATTAAAACATGATATATATCTGCACTTGCAATAACAAAAAGAATAACTGCGCCAATAACACCAAAAATCACAGCCAATAAAGTTATAAATCTACTCGACCAAAGTCCCGCTTCAAATATTTTTTCTATCATATTATTCCTCTAATTCTATCCATTTTTGTGCAATTCTTACTGAATTTGTTGCAGCTCCTACTCTGATTTGGTCAGCGCAACACCATAGATGAAGTACATTATCACGACTTATATCTTTTCTTATTCGTCCAACAAATGTTTCATCAGAATCCGTTGAAATTGTAGGCATTGGATATTCACTTTTACTTGGATCATCAAGAACAACTAAATTTGGAGCTTGCGCTAGAACTTCTTTTGCTCTCTCTACATCTACTGGACTATCAAAATGTATAGTTATAGCTTCACTATGACTTCTCAAAACTGGAACTCTGACACATGTAGCGCTTACTTCAATGTTTTTGCCTAAAATCTTTTTAGTTTCATTTACCATTTTCATCTCTTCTTTTGTGTAATCATTATCCATAAATACATCAATTTGAGGAATTAAATTGAGGGCAATTTGATGTTGAAATTTTTCGTGCTTACTATCACTTAATTTAAATGCAAAAAAATCTTGCATTTGAGTTACTAACTCTGCCATGCCTTCTTTTCCAGCTCCACTCACTGCTTGATATGTGCTAACATCAACCCTGTTTATACTAAACACATCATCAAGTGGTTTTAGAACTTGTACCATTTGAATAGTAGAACAATTTGGATTTGCTATTATGCCTCTATTTTTCCATGCAGCTATATCCTGCGGGTTACACTCAGGAACAACCAAAGGAATATCCGCATCCATTCTAAAATGACTAGTGTTATCTATAACAACAGCCCCCGCTTCTGCCGCAAATGGCGCAAAGTGAGCTGATACACTTCCACCAGCACTAAAAAATGCTATATCAATCTCTTTTTCTTCGAAAATAGTCTCTGTTAATTCCAATACTTTATAATTCTTCTTTTTAAATTCTACATCCATACCAGCGCTTTTTGCACTTGCCAATGGAAATAAATTTCCAACAGGAAAGTCTAAATCTTCCAATACTATACATAATTCTTCGCCAACAGCTCCTGTAGCACCAACGATTGCTACATTATATTTTTTCATAATACTACCTCTATTTTGTATTTATTAATTTTGCTAATTATTGCTTTTTTATTTAATCCTAAGATTTTACCAGCTTCATCTAAGTTATTGTCAACGCTTTGAAGTACCTCTTCTATCAACTCTCTTTCCATATTATTTATACTTTTTTTATTACTTCTACTATCCAAAAAAAGATCTTCTTCACTTATACTTTTATTATCACTCAATATAGCGGCTCGCTCAACAACTGAGATAAGTTCTCGTATATTACCAGGCCAGACATAATTTAGCAGTGATTTTTGTGCCTCTTTGGAAAAAATTCTCTCTTGTAAATCGTATTTTACTTGAACATCTATTAATGTTTTATTTGCTATTTCTAAAATCTCTTCTTTTCTATCTCTCAAAGGTGCTATTTTTATAGGTATCGTGTTTAATCTAAAATATAAATCTTCCCTAAATTTACCACAATCAATCACATATTTTATATCCGCATTTGTAGCTGAAACCACCCTGACATCAATAGGTATTGGCTTAATTCCACCTACCCTGTAAACCACTCTCTCTTGTAAAACTCTTAGTATTTTGCTCTGTAAAGAGTATGGCATCTCTGCAATTTCATCCAAAAAAATTGTGCCCTTATTTGCTAACTCAAAATAACCTTTTTTATCATGTGAAGCATCAGTAAATGCACCTTTTTCATAACCAAAAAGCTCACTCTCTAGTAAACTTTCAGGAATTGCAGCCATATTTATTGCCACAAAACTATTTTGTGCTCTTTTGGAATTTTCGTGTATATAGTTTGCAAAAAGTTCTTTGCCAACCCCACTTTCTCCTAAAAGTAAAACTGTTGCATCAGTTCTAGCAGCTTTTTTTGCAAAAGCTAGAGAAAGCTCTAACTCTTTTGAAGTTCCTAAAAAATTCTTATTTTCACTCTTTTTTATCTCAGATTTTTTTGATACTTTTTCTCTAATCTTCACATTTCTTTTAATCGCATCAACTAAAGTATCAATTTCAAATGGCTTAGTCAAAAAATCTTTCACGCCAAGTCTTACTGATTCAATAGCACGATTTAGAGTGGCATTGCCAGTTATTACTATAATATCAAATTTATTATCCAATTTTTTTACAAATTCAATCCCATCCATACCAGGCATATTTATATCTGTTATCACCAAATCTGTATCGGACTCCATTTTGCTCAAAGCTTCAATTGCATTTTTATAACACTTTACTTCAAATTCATTATATTCCCTCAAAGCAAATTCTAATGATTTTCGCATATTGATATCGTCTTCAACGATAGTAATTTTCATACAACTTCCAATTATTGGTTTTTAAGAACACTTATATTAGCAAAATCATCTTTAAAATCTACTATAAACCTAGTAGGCACTATGATAAGTTCAATAGTATCCTTGATATTTTTTAGTGTAGTTTCGCTCTGTGATGTAACTTTTGCCCCAACTCTATAGAAGCAAGGAAGAATTTTGTAGAAGTTTTTATTTAACTTATCTAGTTTTGAGGAATACTTTTCTGAAGATATTTTTACCTTACATGTAAAGGATTTTTTACCTATATAAGGTATGCTTAGTGGAGAAATATTTTTTTGCTCAAAAATTAAAGCACTATTGGAAGTAACACTTCTGTACGAAAACCAAAAAGTGTCACCTCCAAATAAATTACTTAAAAATAAGGCTAATAAGAGAAAATTTCTTTCCACTTAACTCCACTCATCCTTAATTCCATTCTTACCGTACATAATCCATCTTTAAATGTAGTTTCTGTTATGGTAGCATTTTTTATCAAACCATTTACTTGAGTTTCTATCCGTGAATCTCGCAGTGCTGCGTCTTTTATAGTTTCTTTTGAATTTACTCTAACACCATAAAGTTTCGCACCAAGTTGACGGTAAGCATCTGCCACAGCCGCTCTTTTTGCCAAAGCTAATGCTTGAGCAGGAGATACTGTATTCATAGGTGCTATGCCCTCACCAAAAACAACAAACTCTTTTTCCGGCATAGTATTTAAATACGCAAGTTTTTCATCTTTTATGACTCGTGCGATATCTTCTTTGCTAGCTTTTTGCACAATCACTTGTTTTATAACTTTTGGTTTTTCAGCTTTAGTTTGTGGCATTATACCATTACAGCCAGAAAACAACATTAGCGTACCCACACTAGCAATAATCAAAAAAATCAACTTATTCATCATATACCTCTTTTTATAATTTTGTAACTATAAGCAACTCTCATTCCAAATTATTTTTCACTATCAGGAGTTTCTTGCTCGCTTAAAATATCTATTTCTTCAGGCTCTTCTTTTGGACACCTTGCAATGCTTGCTACTATATCATCGCCAGAAACGCTTACAACTTTAACACCACTTGTATTTCTGCCGGCTTTTCTGATAGTTTGCATATCCACTCTTATCATCTTTCCGCTGCTTCCAAGAGCCATTAAATCTTTGTTTTCATCTACTATCACAACGCCGACTAAATCTTTTGTCTTAGCGGTCAGTTTCATGGCAATCACACCTTTGCCGCCTCTTTTTTGAAGTCTATATTCTGCCGCTGTTGTTCTTTTTCCTATTCCTTTTTCACTCACTGTTAAAAGCTCTTCATCTTCGTTAAAAATAGTAACTGCCCCGACTACCTCATCACCAGCTTCTTTAAAGCGAATTCCAGCAACTCCACGAGCAATTCTTCCAAGCTCTCTTGTATCTTCAATATTAAATCTAATACACATTCCTTTTTTAGTAACAATGAAAAGATTTTTAACGCCTTGTGTTGCGATTTTTGCAGTAACCAATTGATCATCATCATCTAGTGTTATAGCTCTAACGCCAACTGATCTTATATTTTTAAATTCAGCTAAATTTGTTCTCTTTACTATACCGTTTCTTGTAAAAAATGCCAATGATTTTTCATCACTAAAATCTATCGTAGGAATTATTTCCATAATTTTTTCATCAGGTTGCAATTGAACTAGATTTACTACTGCTTTTCCTTTTGCGGTTCTACTTCCCTCAGGAATTTTATATACTTTCAACCAGTAAAGCTGCCCACGGTCAGTCACAAACATCAAGGTATCATGAGTATTTGAAACAAAGAAGTTTTCGATAAAATCATCATCATAAGTAGTTATAGCAATTTTACCTTTACCGCCTCTGTTTTGTTTTTCATAAGATTTAAGCGGAACTCTCTTTATATAACCTCTATGAGTAATAGTAACAACCATAGGTTCATTTGGTATCAAATCTTCGATATCTATATCATCATAGTTATCTTCTATCTCAGTAATTCTTGGGGATTTGAATTTATCTTTTATTTCAAGCAATTCTGCTTTAATCAAATCATTTAATAAACTCTCACTTTTTAGTATAGCACTTAGTCTTTTTATTTCAGCCATAAGTGCCGCTAATTCATTTTCTATCTTATCTCGCTCAAGTCCAGTTAGTCTTTGAAGTTTCATATCCAAAATTGCTGTTGCTTGAATCTCGCTCAGACCAAATGTTGTGACTAATCCCTCTTTTGCTTCTTTGGCATCAGCACTTGCTTTGATTAGTTTGATAACTTCATCTATATTATCAAGTGCAATTTTTAAACCTTCCAATATATGAGCTCTTGCTTTTGCTTTTTCTAATTCAAATATTGTTCTTCTTATGATGACTGTTTTTCTATGTTTTAAGAAAAGTTGAAGAAGCTCTATAAGAGTAAATACTTTTGGTTCTTTATTTTCTATAGCTAATAAAATTACACCAAAAGTAACTTCTAAACCTGTAGATTTATAGAGATTATTTAAAACAATCTCGCTCATAGCATCTCTTTTTAGCTCTATAACAACCCTTATGCCATCCCTATCACTCTCATCTCTTATCTCACTAAGCCCTTCTACTTGTTTGTCTTTAACAAGTGCAACTATTTGCTCTATCAGTCTTGTTTTATTGGCTTGATATGGTAATTCATCTATAACGATAGTATCTTTATTGCCTTTTTTCTCTATATGAACTTTAGCTCTAATTTTTATTCGGCCACGCCCTGTTTTGTAGGCATCCAAAATACCTTGTTTGCCAAAAATTATACCTCTAGTTGGAAAATCTGGTCCTTTTATAAATTGCATAATATCCGTGAGCTCTGCTGCAGGATTTTCTATAAGTAACAACAACGCAGGAATTAGCTCGTCCATACAATGAGGAGGTATATTTGTAGCCATACCAACAGCAATTCCGCTTGAACCGTTTAAAAGTAAATTTGGAACACGACTAGGAAGAACATCTGGCTCACTCATGCTATCATCATAGTTTGCAACGAAATCAACCGTGTCTTTATCTAAATCTTTTAATAACTCTTCAGATAGAGGTGTCATTCTAGCTTCAGTATAACGCATAGCAGCTGCGTTATCACCGTCAATTGAGCCAAAGTTTCCTTGACCATCAACCGATGGAATTCTCATAGAAAACGGCTGAGCCATCCTTACAAGAGCGTCATAAACCGCAGTATCTCCGTGAGGGTGATACTTACCTATAACATCACCAACTATACGAGCTGATTTTTTATATGGACTTCTCGAACTTATGCTTAAATCATTCATAGCATATAAAATTCTTCTATGAACTGGTTTTAGACCATCTCTAGCATCAGGAAGAGCACGACCGATAATTACACTCATCGAATAATCAAGATAACTAGTTTTTATAGAATCTTCTATATTAATTTCTTGAATGTCTTGGTTACTATCAAAAATATTTTCCATACATTGACCTCAAATTTTAAATTTTTATTATTCTACCAAAACTATCTTTAAACTCCAACAGGGGTCAGGGTTAAACTTTTAACTTTTTTATGCTAAAATTAACAAAAAGAGTAAAATATGCCAAGAAGAGAAAGAATAGAAATTAGTGGCTACCATCATATTTACAACAGAGGCGTTGCAAAAAACGATATATTTTTAAGTGATCAGGACAAAGAAAAATTTGTAGAAATATTGGCAAAGGTTTCAAAGGAATATAAGTTTAATATACACTCTTTTTGTCTAATGGACAATCATTATCATCTTTTACTTGAAAATAAAAAAGAAAATTTGTCAAACGGAATGAGACAAATAAACTCTAAATATGCCAATTATTTTAATCGTAAATACAAAAGAGTTGGGCATCTTTGGCAAGATAGATTTAAATCCTGGTATGTATCAAGTGAAATTTATCTGTTTACACTTTTCAAATACATAGAAACAAACCCTATCAAGGCAAGAATGAGCAATAAAATTGGTGAGTATAGATATTGTGCTACTTATAGCATTCTAAAAAACGGAATTCCTCCTTTTTTGCAAAATTCTTTTGTTTTAAGAGACTACAATACACAAGAACTTTTCGAAATATTGAATATTCCTTTGAATAAAAAAGAAATAGAAAATCTTGATAAACTCAAAAAAATAAAGTTTAAGATTGATGAAAATGACATAGTCGAGCAGAAAAGAGTTGACCTAAATGTTTATTTTAAAGATATCGATGATAGAAGCAAAAGAAATATAGCTATATTAAAAGCTTTTGAGGACAATTATAGCAAGAGTGAAATAGCAAGAAAATTAAATCTAAGCGTTGCTGGAATAAGCAAAATAATAAAAAAGTTAAAAGTTTAACCCTGACCCCTTTTACTTCTCGAATAAAATATGTTTTACAATTTTCAAGTATGTGTATAGTTTATTTCCAGAACTTCTCTCACCTGTCCAATATTGCATGGATTTCTCTCTAAATGCTTCATTTTCATGTAAGGCTACGAGTTTTTCAGATAGATAGTCATTGTACAAAAAGACAGTTTGAAGAACACGCATACCAGAGAAACGGCGATAATACTTTTTTTTCCAGACTTTTTCATATAAAGCCGGGTTTTCTTGAATTATAGCCTCACTTAGTACCTCAGAAGATTTCATGGCATAGTAAATTCCCTCGTATGTGAAGGGAAGAACTTGCTCAGCTGCATCTCCCACAAAAAATACGCCATCTCTATACAATGGTGGATTTTTCCAAACTGGTATATAATAGCCTTTTTGTTTTGTTGTTTCTTTAATATCTGCCTTGTCTAAAAAATTGCTGAAAGTTTCTTTAACGCCTTTTTCATCTATCGAACCATTTCCTACATGTGCTCCATTTCCATGAGGAAAAATCCAAGCATAATTTTTATGTGCGATTGATTTTCCAAACCAAAATTCACACGAATTTGTGCTTTTATGCGGCGCTATCGCATACATAGTTAAACCCCTGCTTGGTTTTGTTCCCATTATTTGTTTTCGCACAAGTGAATCCACGCCATCTGCTGCTATAAGATATTTTGAATTTATAGCTATATCACCCTCTTTTGTTCTCACAATAGCCTCTATACCATCAGTGGTTGTTCGAACTTTTTTACAAGCTCCTTCAATCATTTGAGCACCAGCGTCTTGGGCTAAGTCTCTTAGTGTTTGATCAAATATCACTCTATCAACAATAGCTAAACCATTATTTTTTAAAGAGATAGTTACACTATTTTTTTTGGGTGAAACTATCTTGATAGAGTTTGTTGTTTGCATAATAATTGATTTTGGTATTGAAAATTCATCAAATGCTTTTAATTTTATCCCGCCGCCGCATGGTTTTTTAAAAGAAAAGCTCTTTTGTACTAAAATCACTTCAATTCCATGTTGTGACAAAATTTTTGCAGCAGTTGCCCCAGCAGGACCACCACCAATAATTGTAACATGACTTTTACAACACTTCACTTTCTTTCCTCATGCCAAAAATTAATATAAGAGTTAAAGATACCTAAACAAGTATATTTTGTCAATATTTACGCCAAAAACAATAAAAATCACTTGACTATCATAAGTTTTATTGATAAACTAACGATATCTTAACTTAAGGAAATATTATGATTTCAAAAATAATTAAGCTAACTGTTTATTCTGTAATTTGTGCGAGTGCTTTACTCGGTAATGGTTTTGATTTAAAAAACAAAGGTGTATCAATTAGCTATAAAGATGCATTTGATGACCAAAAAAGTGTAGTTATAAAAAGAATTCACAATGATATATGTAAAAAAGTTGATGGCACTAGTCCAAATGTTATTTGGGGTGGTAATTATGCAAATAAATCAGTTAACGATAAGTGTAAAAAAACATTTGTTACAACTGTTGGAAAAATTTCACCTATGCAGATAGCTAAAGGTATAAAAACTTATGGAGAACTTGAAGTCATAGATTTTATTCAAAAATCACTGCATGATAAAAAACTTATGTTGATTGATGCAAGACTAGAGAGCTGGTATGCAAAGAAAACGATACCAACATCCGTAAATATTTCTTATAAAAAATTTGATCCCATAAAACATCCTGATGAATTTGAAAATGTTTTAGAAGAAATTGGTATAAAAATGTTAGATGGAAAATATGATTTTTCAAAGGCAAAAATACTTCTTCTCTTTTGCAATGGTATTTGGTGTCCACAATCTAGTTGGGCAATTAAAAATTTATTGAAAATGGGATATCCAACCGACAAACTTCTTTGGTATAGAGGTGGTATGTATAGCTGGACTATGTTAAATCTTACAACAGTAGTTCCATAAATTTAAAATCTCTACATGTTAAAATACCCCTACATGTAGAGTTTGGATTGCCAGACTTCTTGTAAAACTGCCTCTTTTGGGACAAATCCTGCCTGTACTCTGTGCTTCACAATAATAGTTTTACAAGAAGTCTGAAGTCTATTGGATAAATAGGCATCTCTAATGCTAAAAAAACACTTTCCTAAGAACATTTATATTTTTAATGTGTTAGAATATATCAATGAGAATCGACAAAGGAATCAAAATGTTCCGTGTATTTTTAGTTTTAATTTTATTTTATTCTTCAATATTTGCATATGACTCAAACTCAACAAACGAAAATAACTACATAGATAAAGCTCATAGCAGTATATCCCATAGAGTTAAATATATTTCTTTAGGGATTGACGACTTCATCTTGGATAAACTTGATTTTTTCTCAAATCGTGATAAAAATACAAGCGTCATTAAACCAAATAAAGTTGATGAACTCTTTATAAATGAAAAATTTATAAATGAAACTAGAAAATCATACATTAAGCTAAGTACAGATTTTCTATATAACTCAATAGATGAGAATAGTGCAAATGTAAACTTAAGTGCTAGCGTGGCTTTAAATAAATCCAACAGAAGGTTAAAATTATTTTTGAATAATTTTAACCAAGACAATATCAATGATATCACTAAAAAAAGTGATTACACACAAAACAAACCGGAATTTGGTTTAAGTATAATCCACGATATAAGTAAAAACATAGAGTCTAAATACTCTCTAGGAATCAGAAGTTTATATCCTTTTGCAAGAGCTACATTTACTTATGAAAAGAAAATTGGCAATTGGAGAATTGAACCATTTCAAAATTTTGAATACTCAATAAAAGATGAATTTAAAGAATACACTATACTTTATCTAGATAAAGAAGTACTGAGAAAAGTACTCTTTAGGGCAGAATTTGGGCGGGGAACCAGTTCAAAAACAAGCGGTATGGATTATGATAGTGTTTTTCATCTATTTTGGACACCACAAGCTAAAACGGGACTGCAGCTTTCACAAGGTTTTTATGGAAACACTCGCTATGAATACACAGCAGATGCAAATACAGGAATAACGGAAAGATTTGATGGCATCAATAACTATGTAACTCAATTGACATTTAGGCAAAATATCTTTAGAAAATGGTTTTTTTATCAGTTAAGTCCAGGGGTAAATTTTAGTAAAAGCCATGACTTTAAAGCAAATTATAGTTTTTTTGCAAGATTTGATATAATTTTTGGGGAAATTTAATATTTGTTAGAATCAATAAAGAGGAAGATTTCACAATCTTCCTCTTTATTGTGCTTATTCAGCCATTTTGTTAAATTCAGCACTTTCTAACCAAGTATGAGGAGCGGCAACAAACTCAGCTAGGTTTTCTAAAAGTTCATGATGCTTTTTTTCTTCTTCTGCAATTTTTAGAAATATTTCTTTATCTTCCGGGTTTTCAACCTCATTTGCTTTTTGCATATACAGTGCATATGCTTTGTCTTCTGATTCCATCGCTTTTTCATATAAGGCAACTTGATCCTTACCAAAATCAAATTTTTTGCCAGATTCTTTCATTTCTAGAAATATAGCTTTAGCATCTTTCATAACATTCATTTTAGGAATATCAACTGATCCATCTTGTTTTGCTAGAACTTTAAACATTTCATAATGCTTTACTTCCTCATTTGCCAAATTTAAAAAAATATTTTTTAGACCATCTTCACTTACTTTATCTGCAAGTTCTCTATAAAAAATTTCACCTTCTTTTTCCATCTCCATAGCATATTGATATGCATTCATACTAATTCCCTCTGTTTGATATAACATGCGGACATTTTATCACAAAAATATGAAAAAACATGAAAATAAAAGCTATATTTTAAACTACAGATTTTTTTATACTTAAAGCTAGCAAAACCCAAGCTATTATAAATCCTGTTCCGCCTATTGGGGTGATGGCTCCAATCCAATTGATACCAAATATACTTAGCAAGTACAAACTTCCTGAAAACAGAACAATACCAAAAATCATAAAATAGCCAGCTAATTTTACTTGTTTGTTATCGTTAAAATTTGCCACAAAGGCAACTGTAAAAAGGCCAAGAGCATGATAAAATTGATATTCTACTCCTGTATGATATATAGCCGACATTTCTTTAGAGAGTATATTTTTCAAGCCATGCGCTCCAAAAGCTCCTAAAACAACTGCCAATGCCATAAAAATTGCTCCATAAAATACAAACTGTTTTGATGTTTTATTCATAATATTTTTGCCTTTTATTTATGTTTAATAGTTTTTTTACCCAAATTATTATTTTTATTTTACTTCAATTTTAATTTATATCAGGTAAACTCATCATTAAAGCAATAAGAAAAATGGATTAAAAATATGAGAGAATTATGGAATGACAAATTCAGTCGAGCAGGGTTTTTATATGGAGAAGAAGCAAATAATTTTGTAAAAGAAAACTTAAAATTATTCAAGAAAAACTCTGATGTTTTATGTTTAGGAGAAGGCGAAGGGAGAAATGCGCTATTTTTAGCAAAACAAGGCCTACATGTAGAGGCTCTTGATGCGTCTGATGTAGGATTGGAAAAGCTAAAACTTAGAGCAAAGGAAGAAGATGTAGAGATAAAAACTTTTCACTTACTTTTTGAAGATTGGAATTCCTCCATGCAACATGATGCTATAGTTTGCACATTTATGCACCTTCCAAAATCTTTGCAACAACATATGTTTGAGAAGACTCTTGAACACATAAAAGAAAATGGGCATTTTATTGCTGAATTTTTTAGTATAGATCAACTAAACTATAAAAGTGGCGGACCAAAAAATGAGGACTTATTATACAGTTTGGATTTTGTGTATCAAGTTTTATCAAATCTGCCTTGTGAAATTTTAAAATTATCGCAAGAAATCACACATCTTAGCGAAGGAGTCGGTCACAATGGAGATGCTAGTGTTATTAGAATTATCCTAAAAAAAGATTCTACTTTCCGAAAATAGTTCCGATTGTTTCTATTTGTTTGTCATTTAGTCTTGATGCGTAGCTTTTCATAATTAAATTTGATGTTTTAAAATATTTCAGTCTTTTTATAATGTCTTCTTTTTTCATATTTTTAACAATGCGAGATTTTCCAAGTGCTCTTTTTTCGAAGTTTTTTCCATGACAATTTTTGCAAACAGTTATATATGATGCAAAAAGACCAACATTCAAAATAAATAAGATTATAATAATAATTTTTTCAAAATTCATCTAACACCCTTCCTCTGTATCATCTAAAGCATTTAAATCTTCAGCTATACTCAATATTTTTCCTGTTTTATCAATGGTTATATTATCTTGTATATTTGTATGTTTAATTATAACAAAAAAGTTTCCATTATTCATTTTTTTAATGTATAAAAAATTAATATTTTGATTTTTAAAATATTTATTAATACTAGGCTTAATTATTTCTTCTACTAGGCTATTATTGAGTGCAAAAACTTTTGTAAGACTGATTATAAATAATCCAACAATTAAGCCATTTGATAGTTTATTTAACATCCACCAGATGCTTCCATTTCATTTAAATAATCACTTATGCTTAGTATTTTGCCATTTTTATTTACCACCACTTTGTCTTTGCCTGATTCTGTTTTGATGATTATTATAAATTTTGCTCCCACCTTACTAACAGAGAGTATTTTTATCTGCGTTCCTGCATATTGCTTTGTAATATTTGTTTTGACAATTTCTGGTACTTTTGAATAGTCAAATGCAAAAGCAAAAGTAGTAAAAACCAAAAAAAGAATTACAATTAAGTGTTTTATATATTTTGTGAACATTATTGTTCTCCAAAGCATTATATACTCATAAATTTTATGAGATAATAATACCTACCAAAAAAGAGAAATTCTTGGTAGGTATATATTTGATTAAGCTTTTACAAGTCCTACGAATGAATCATAGAAAACTGCAGAGCCGCCGATTAAATCTTCAAGTGTGGAATTTTTTAAAGTTGCATCTACTGTCATAGCAGCATTTGGACAAAGTCCACTTTCTCGTGCTTTTTCGCCTTTGATTACTTGTCCATCAATCATAACATCCCTAGCACCATAAGCCCAGTGTCCAAAGCTCCAAGATACATTTACAACTCCTGGTCTTAATCCTTCAAGGACTTCGATTGCTCCTGTCATTGGTTTTGTTTTGCCATTTCCTAAATCCCAATTCCCATTAGGATTATCAGCAGAAACAATTTTTGCTCTATCACCATTTTTAAAGCCCATCTCTAGAGCAGTTTGACTATTTAGTGCAATTGTGTTTTCAGGCATAACTGCTTGTAACCAATAATCAACTGCTTGAGTTCTTGACTGCCCTCCTGTTATAGGCTTATAAGTTATAAGTTTTAATGGGTAAGCAGAGCTTCCAACTATTAATTTTCCACCATAATCCACTGCTGGATAATATGTACTTATACCAGCAAATCTCTTTCCTGTATATGTATGTCTTGTAGTTCCAACTGGTTCAGAATAGAAGTTAAATTGTTTTCCAAATTTATGCAAAATGTAAACACTGTCTTCTACATTTTTAACATATTTTGAAAAATCTTCGCCTCTAACGCCACGATTTAACAGATAAACTACCTTTTTAAACCAGTTTTTGCCATTTGCATCAATACAAGCCTTTTCCCATTTTACCAAATCAAATGTTGCCGCACTCATGTGCCTTCTAGCTTTTTTAAAAATAGCCATTTCTCTCTCATCAGCTTCTGGTAAATCGTCACCTTTACGATCACCAGCAGCCAAGTTTGAGGCCATCTTGAGATACCAATCTTCTATCCTTTTAAGTGGAAATCCATGTCCTAAACCATTGTCACCATATCCTGGAAGTTTTAATTTCTCAGCTATTGCTAATAACATTGATTCATAACCCACATGCTGTTTTTCACCAAATATAACAGCAGTTTCAGTTAAAGGCTCAATCGTTGGTTGCCTTATTTTTGACATTTTTGTAACTGCTGCTGGCGTAGTGTGTGGTGTTCCCCATCTTTCCCAAATCGCATAATCAGGGAAGATATAATCCGCATACATGCTGCTTTCACCAATAGTTACATCACTAGCAATATATAAAGGTGTCTTTTTAAAATCAAGTATGGTAACCATTGACATATGGGCTGCTGGATTTGACAATAAAGGTGTACCCATAATTGTCATTAAGATTTTAATACCATATGGATACGCATCATCCATAGAAGGTATGGCCTCTTGATAGACATTACCAGTATGTGGAAACCAAGGTCTTTTTGCAGGGTAGCCATTTTTTTGATATTCTGTACTACTTTCATAGTATGAACCTTCCCTTGTTATCTTGTGTCCAAATGATTTAGTTTTTCCTGCAAATGAATCTTTTTTAAAATTAAATGGTCCGCCTTTGCTTCCATCTTCGTGGTAGTGACCACCACCTGCAATAAGTCCACCATTATAATCAATATTTCCAACTAACATATTTAGGTAAATTACTGCCATACCATTATAATAACCTGAAGTATGTTGAACTGGGCCTCTGTACATCTCAGCACCAACTTGTCTTCCATATTTTGTGAAATTTGTATATTCTTTTACTAATTCAACGATATTTTTTATACTAATTCCAGCTTCTTTAGCCCATTCATCCATAGATTTACTCATGGCATATTCTTTCACCATCTGTAACTCTGATTTAACTTTTATGCCATTTAGCTTACCTGAAAAATATAGATCCCCAACAACTGGATTTAGTTTGTCATTTGTATTGACCGCTACTGGTTTTCCACCCTGTGTTGTTACAAACTGATCACTATTTCCGATACCAAGGTCACTAGCTCTTAGTTTTTTACCTGGACCTTCTTTATCAAATTTAACTAAATGTGTTGCGCTTGTCCAGCTAAACTCTCCGCCTTTATGAGCTGCTGCAACATTTGAATTTTCTAAGAAAGATTTTCTTATCTTGTTGTTTTCAAACATCCATCTTATCATGGCATAAATAAGTGCTGCATCACCGCCTGGACGAACTGGAACCCATTTCCATGCTTTTGCAGCAGTTTTAGAAAATCTTGGATCTACAACTGCAATTTTATAACCTTCTTTGGTGATTGCATTTGTCATAAGACTTGCCATAATTGGCGGTCCAAAGTTTGCTTCAACAGCACCTGTTCCAAAGTAAATTACAAATCTTGAATTTCTAAAATCTGGCTTCAAATGTTCTGCTGCTGGCTTCCACTTTCCTCCGCCTAGATATTGACTTGTAACTTGTTTATAAGCAATATGGTGAGATTGTTCACATACTGTTGTATGTTCCATAAAATTTATACTTCCATATGCACTACTTTGCCATCTTTTTGCAAATTCTTTTCTTCCATGCTCCATTCTTCCTGCAAGCATTAAAAATTGATTATTTTTTGGTCCATTATCTGGCTGGTCTGGATTTATTAAAAAACCTAAATTATCTTTATGTTTTCTTTTAAAATCATTGATATTCATTTTGCCTTTGCCAACATTCATAGCATCGCCAGCCATTGCTTTAGCCATTTTTGGATCACTCAAGGCTCTTACTTTTCTGAATCCCTCCACTATTCTATTTTCTTCTCCAGGAATACTAGCAAAAAGTTTACCACCTTCAACTACTTCAGTTACGGCTTGATCAAAGGGTATAACTTTCCATTTATTTTCACCTCTTTTACCATCTCTTTTTAAAACTTTTACAACACGATACGGGTCATACATAGTTTGAATACCTGCTTGTCCTTTTGGACAAAGTCCAGCATCAATTTTTGCACCAACTTGAATATCGGTTGATGTTGGGATTGGTGAATTTAAGTTTTGAACAGAATATGGATTGCCATCTATTTTAACTGCAACCCCATCTTCTATTTTAACTTTAATTGGACAGTCTGTATGACATTGTAAACAAACAGAATATATTATATTCTCGGCATCATTTAATGGATAGTCTATATGACTTCTGCCAAAACCTGAAGTTTTTATAGTCTCAACTGCATTTGCACAAATTACAGATCCGCCAAGCAATGCAGAAGTCTTAAAAAATCCTCTTCTATCCATTGTTTTATTTTCTATTATTTCATTTTTCATTTTTCGTCTCCTGCTGTTTGGTATATTGGTAAGATTTTTTTACCTATCATAAACACCGCCATTACAATAGCTACAACAAAAAATAGTACCTGCCATTCCATCATGGACGGTAGATATGAGAATGTTAATTTACTATTCACCCAAGCCTTAGCAATACCATCTATCTCTGGATGAAGCATGCCAGGGATTACTATATTTAGTCTTACTGCTAAAAAACTGCCTGCTATCAAAAGTCCTGCCAATGCAATTGCGCCTGGAGATTTTGATTTTACTATTAGTAAAAATCCTGGAATTATGACACCTATCAAAAGATGAACTATCCAAAAAACATACCAATACTGACCAAATAAAATTTGTTGCCAAAGATCTCCCTCTGGTGTTGCGGAATAAAAAGTACCTACATAAACTTCTGATAATTCTAAAATTTCATCAAAAATAAGAAGTCCTAAAGTTACTTTTCCCAAGAAAATCATCATTTTTATAAAATCTTCTTTGGATAAATTAGGTCTCCAAATATATGCTACTGTACTAAATAGTGCTCCGCCAGATAAAAATGCTCCAGCTAAAAATACGATAGGCAACATTGGTCCATACCAAAAAGGTTTAGCAACTACATTTGCAAAAACTCCACCGACACCTCCGTGGAATGCGAAAGCTAAAGGAATACTCCAAATACCAAGAACAATTAAGATTTTCTTTATTCTTTTTTGTTTTTCAGCGTGAACTTGCTCTTTTATAATTGCAAAGTATAATTCAATCACTAGCGTTACAAAATAAGCTGTATATAAAACACCCATCCATGCCATCATTGAATGAAAATTTGGATGAATTAAAATATCAAATGCTCTAAGTATATGTCCCAAGTCAAAACCAACAGCCATCATAGCTCCAACTAAAGTTGCGATTGCAACTAAAAAAGCCATCTTGCCAACATGCTTAACTACTTTGACATCAAATACATAAGTAAAAACAGAAATCATTAACGCTCCGGCCGATAAACCAATCAGCCAAATATATGCAGATATCCATAGTCCCCAAGGTATGTATGAGCCGTAATTAGTATGTTGGTGTCCAGTAGCAAATCTCTCCATTACTCCCGGAACTCCAAAAACTAAAAATCCAATTATTAAAAGCCAGACGAAAATATCGCCCATTTTTTCTCTTGTCATTTCATCCACCCTTACTTAATGTAATACACACTTGGATGTAGACCAAGTTCTTCTTTTAACCTAAAAGCACTAGGCGAAGCGATTAATTCAGCCACTAAGCTTTGTGGATCACTGCCATCACCAAAATATGTAGCTCTTCCTATACATGTAACGACACACTCAGGCAGCATTCCTTTTTCAATTCTAGGAATGCAGAAATGGCATTTTCTTGTATTGCCAATAGGTGAATCATCTTTTTCTCTTTTCCAAGATTTTGCATACTCAAATGAAGGTTCAGTTTCATACTTCATGGCTTTTGCTTTACCTAGTAGAGATTGAGGAGCATCTGCTGCACCATCAACATATTCTAACCCAAAGTCAAAAACTCTAGCATTGTAAGGACAGGCATTGATACAATATCTGCAACCAATACATTGGTCATAATCAATAATAACAATGCCATCTGGTCTTTTCCAAGTTGCCTCAACAGGACAAACAGGAACACAAGGAGGCTCGTCACATTGCATACAAGGACGAGGAAGTGTTACATGTCCAACATTTGGATATGTTCCAACTTCTTGTTGGATTACTGGTCTATATATAACTCCTGGTGGTAGTTTGTTCTCAGCAGCACAAGAAACAGAACACGCATCACAACCGACACATTTTCTTAAATCTATAACCATATTCCATTTTCGTTGCTCAATTGGTTTTTTAAGTGCCCTTTGAATATCTCTCATCATTCTTAAAATATCATCTTCACCTGGTAACTCAGGCGGCAATTCAAATGGTTCAAATGGTGTAGATACATTGAAATTACTACCTTTTTCTTTAGCTTCTACAGTAGTTGGGGCAAGTGCACTTATCACACCTGTTGCCACCAATCCACCGAAAATGCCTTTGGTAAACTTATCTAGAAAGTCTCTTCTAGACTCATCTGTTTCTAAAGTCAAATTTTCATCGACTTTTGAAAGCTCTTCTTTGCTCATGGTAACTCCTTTAAAGCAGATTTCATATAAATTGTATATAATTCACATATGCAATTCCTAGTCATATAGGCGCAATTACTGTTCCAATTTTTCAAAGAGCCCTAGTTTAGGGTATCTATAAATTATAAAAGGATTTTAAAATGTTTTTTGATAAAAAATTTGTCACTACTGGTAAAATATTTACCGCTTTATTTCTCATTCTCTCTCTTTTTTCCTCTCTTTATGGAAAAACAATTACATTTTCATTTACAGGAACTACTTTAAAAGAAGATTTAAAAACATATCTCCAATGGAAAAAATATTTAGAGGCTAATTCTCAGTTTAAAGTAAATATAGAATTTGCTAGAACTTATGCTGAAGTTATTTCTAATATAAAAGATTCTAAAACCGATATCGCTTATGTTTGTGGCTCAACTTACACAATATTAAAAGATAAAAACAATGCAAAATTATTAGCGATACCCATACTTAATGGTGATGATAAATATTATGCATACATAATTGCTTTAAAAAATAGCAAATACAAGAATTTACTCGACTTTAAAAATAAAATTTTTGCTTTTACCGACACTGATTCGACCTCTGGTTCAATTACGCCAACATATTACATATTAAAACATGGTTTTCCAATAAATAACTTTTTTCAAAATCTGATTTATACTTATGATCATGGTGAATCCATCCAAGCAGTAATTGACGGATTTGTAGATGGAGCTAGTGTTGATAGTTTAGTCTATACCCAATATGCAAAAAAGTATCCTAATAAGATCAAGAAGTTAAAAATAGTACAAAAGATAGGACCGTTTACTATTTCTCCGATTGTTGCCAGATCTGATTTGAATGAGAAAGAGTTTAATAAATTGCAAAAACTATTTTTAAATATGGATAAAACAAAAATTGGCAAAGAAATCTTACTTAATCTAAATATTGATAAGTTTGAAAAACCAAAAAATCAAAAATACGAAAAAATTTATGAAATGCTGAAGTATATAAAAGAACATAAATGAGAAAAATTTTACGAGTATTACATTCTTTATCAATATCTACAAAATTAGCTTTTTTAATTTTTATGATAATTCTATTTTTTTCCAGTTCAGTTGTCTTTTTAGCTGTAAATAGTTTAAAAAATCAGACCAATGAGATAATAAACGAAATGGTACTTAGTGATATAAAATCAAATAAAGATTTTTTGGCAAGTGCAATTTTGGCAAATGATAATTGGAAATTATTTAAATTTTTAAAATCTTTATCACAAAATAATATCATTCGAAGTGCTGGTGTAACCGATAAAAATTATATAGTTTTAGCAGATACGAGAACCAAAAAACACAGAATTGGAACTATATTAGACGATAAAGACAAGCATACTATATTGCCCTTTAAGAAAGATGGGGTGCTACTTGGGTATTTTGTTTTAGATATTGAGAAAAATTCAGTTCGAAAAATACTTGAGAAAAATTTTTCAAACAACTTTCTAATTATGATGGTTGCAGCTCTATTTTCTTTTTTGATAGCCATATATTTTATGAAAAATTTATTGAATAGATTAAATATTTTAGTTGAAAATGCAAAAGCAATATCTTTAAAAAAATGGGGAGACATAAAAGAAATTCAAAGTACCGAAAATGATGAAATAACTGACTTGGTGAGAACAACTACATATTTGATGAAGGAAATACAAGATTCTGTTGAGAAAGAAGAGCAGCTAAAGAACTTTTATCATCAAATCCTAAATTCGATTGATATCTTCATAATTATATGCGATGAAGATCTTAATATCATGTATCAAAACAACCACGAATTAAAAAAATATATATTAGATGAAAAAAACCAGTTTAAAGGCGAATTTATAAAAAACTTAATTGATTGTTATAGAGCTAATTCTTGTGAATTTTGTAAGCAAAAAATTTCTAATGATTTAGGGGAAGATATCTCCTTGTATTATCAAGCTAAATTAGTCAATGAATATTTGGTTTTGTCATTTTCTGATATCACTCAACTCTCAAAACTGGAAGAAAATGAAAAAATTACACATTCTTTAGAAACATTGGGTGAGATTAGTTCACTTTTTGCCCATGAAATCAAAAATTTGCTACAACCATTGAAACTTTTGCTACATGATGAAGAAGATTTAGACAAAGAAGATATGAAAATCATCCATAACACCTTAAATAGAATGGATGCACAAGTAATTGACTTTTTATCTCTTGGAAAACCTTTAGACAAAAAAGCGACAGAAGCACTTACGCTCAAGGACTCAATTGAAGAAATATATGAAATACTAGGACCTAGCTTAAAAGAAAAAAATATAAAATTCATCAAGAATATAGATGAAAACTTAAAAGTTTTTATAAGCAAAAACTCCTTAGAGATGATTCTTTTAAATTTACTCAACAATTCGATAGAAGTTTTAGGCACACATGGGTATATAGAGCTGTATTGGCACAAGAGTGGACAAAATATGAGTTTATTAAGAATTCAAGACAATGGAAGCGGAATTTCGAAGAGTGAACGAAAAAATATATTTAAGCCTTTTTTTACAACTAAAAAAAATGGATCTGGGTTAGGACTTTTTACAGTTTATAAAATTGTCTATCTCTCTGGAGGAAATATGAAATTATTAGATAGTGAAAAGACAACTTTTGAGATTAACTTACCTATCAAAAATGAGGAAACAACAGTATGAATATAGCAATAATTGATGACCAAGAAGTAGTTCGTTACTCAGTAGCAAGAACATTAAAAAAGCTTCAACATAACACTTATGAGTTTACTGGAATAGAAAAAAATATTCCAAGCATCATAGAAAACGAAAACATAGAACTCCTAATAGTAGATGTTATGCTTAGTGAAAATTTTTCTGGTATAGACTTATTAAAAGAGCTGCGAGCTAAAAATATAAGTCAACCTGCAATCCTTATGACAGCGTTCACGACTCCTACAAACATGATAGAAGCATCAAAAATTGGTATAAAAGATATATTACAAAAACCTTTTTCCGGGGATGACTTAAAAAAGGCAGTTGAAAAATACAATGTGAAGAAAAGTGAAAATATACATACTTTAAGTAAAATAGATGAAGAGTTTGTCGGCTCTTTTGAGACGATGAAAGAAATATATGAAAAAATCGGAATTGCCGCAAACAATGATCTTCCTGTCATGATTCTAGGTGATACAGGAAGTGGAAAAGAGTTAATAGCAAACCTTATACATAAAAATTCGCACAGAAATAAAAGCCAAATACTTGCAGTAAATTGTGCTTCTATTCCTAAAGAACTGTTTGAAAGTCAACTATTTGGTCATGAAAAAGGCTCTTTTACTGATGCAGTTAAAGCACACATCGGTTTTGCAGAAGCCGTTGGGAATGGAACTCTTTTTTTAGATGAGATTGGAGAGCTGGATATCTCTTTGCAAAGCAAATTACTTAGATTTTTAGAAACAAAGACTTTCAAAAGGATAGGCAGCAATATAGATTTGTCATTTAAAGGAAGAGTGATTTCAGCTACAAATATAAATATGAGCAAGCACATGGGAGATGAAAATTTTAGAGAAGATCTTTTTTATAGACTCTCTGTATTAAGCATTGAAGTTCCCTCACTAGAAAAAAGGAAAAATGATATACCAATTTTAGTTAAGCATTTTATAAAAAAAGCAAATCATGATTTAAAACTAAATATCAAAGGAATTTCTGATAATGCATTGGAAGCATTAAAAAAAAGAACCTACAAAGGAAACATAAGAGAGCTTAAAAATTTAGTTTATAATTGCGTGCTGAATGCTCACGAAGATGTAATACAAATAGAAAATATAAAAGATGTAATTTCTAAACCTCAAAGCAAACAGCTTATAAATATCAAAAATATCTTTTTAGAGATTTTAGAGCAAAATGGAATTGAAAATGCAAAAATAACACTAGAATCACTTGAGAGTGCATTTTATAATGCTTTAATTGAGAAATGTGATAACATCTCACACCTAGCGGCTTATCTAAATATCTCAAGAAGCACTCTTAGAAAAATACTACAAAAATATAATATAAAGAACTAGAAAGGATGTGCTATTTTTGTTTTACTCTAATCTTCTTAAAATGATGCAAAGAAGATACGAGTGAACCTAGTATTATCAAAGCGCAGGATATCCAGATTATAAAATTAGCTTTTGCTAAACCGAGAGTTATAAGTAAAAGTGTTGAAAGTAGTGGTATTGCGTATGAAAAAGAGCCTAATAATTGTATATCTCCATTTTTAACGCCATAATCCCATATAAAAAAAGCTCCTCCAACTGGTCCTAATCCTAAAGCTAATATAGCTAAGAGTTCTCTCAAATTTGGTATAACTGTCGCTTCAAAGACAAAGTGAGCAACAAAAGATAAAATCGCTGTTACTCCACAAAATCCTCCCACTGCACTAGTTGAAACTTTTGCAAAAAATCTTGAAAGAACTGAATATGTCGCCCAAATGATAGCACATGTAAAGGCATATATATACCCACTTAAATATAAATGATTAAAATGAAAACCTTTACCTTGAGTGATTAGTAAAATTACTCCGATTAATCCTAGAAAAGTTCCTGCGATATGAAACCATCGCAGCTTTACCTGTGGCAAAAATGCACTAAACAAAACTATAAAAAGCGGCCAAAGATAGTTGATGAGATTGACCTCAATTGCAGGTGCTTTTTTCATCGCCAAAAAGTAAAAAAAGTGATAACCAAAAAGACCGCCAACTCCAACAAGCCAAACTTTTAAGGGCCACTTTAGATGAATTAAAATTCCTTTATTTTCTTTTTCCCATAAAAATATACCTATAAAAAATGCAACAAAAAAAGCCATAGCTGTCAACTCAAATGGTGGAATTCGTTTTGCCAGAACACTAAGACTAGCCAAAGTTGACCAAAGTAAGATTGCTCCAACTCCAAAAATATTTCCCTTAAAAGTATTTTGCTTAATTATTTATTCCTTATTTTTGAGCAATTGTAACATATTTAAGTATAATTGTTTTAAAAAATGAGGAAAATCTATAAATGCACTCTATTGGTATATGGATACAAGCCTTTTCAGGTCTTGGGCTTTTTTTATTTGGAATGCTTTATCTTGAGACACAAATTAAGGCAGCTGCCGGGCATTCATTTAAAAAACTCATAAAAAACACAACAGATACCTCTTTAAAAAGTATATTTAGCGGCATTGGTACAACAGCAGTTTTTCAAAGCTCTTCTGTAGTTTCACTGATGGTGCTCTCTTTAATAGGCGCAAAATTGATGAGCCTGCAAAGTGCTGTTGCTGTCATTTTCGGTGCAAATCTTGGTACAACTGCAACGGCATGGATTATGGCTTTTGTTGGCTTCAAAATGGACATCAATTTTATCTCCTATGTCATTATCGGAATCGGCGGACTTGGCAGTGTTCTCAGTTTTGATGGAAACAGATGGAAAAACTACTTTGGTGTTATGGTAGGAATTGGGCTCATTTTTCTTGGGTTGGGAGTCATGAAGGAGAGCTTAGAAGTTTTTTCAAAAAATTTCGACATCTCAGCCTATACATTTGCAAATCCCTACTGGTACGCAGTAGTTGGATTAGCAGTCACTGCAATCATCCAGTCTAGCTCTGCTTCCATAGCCATAATACAAAGTGCACTTTTTGCACAAATAATAGGTTTTGAAGCAGCTGCCGCATTTGTTGTGGGCACAAATATAGGCACAACCGTAACTGTTATACTCGGCTCACTTGGTGGCACTTCAAACAAAAAGCGTACAGCTATGGCACATTTTCTATTCAATCTATCTACCGGTCTTGTCGCACTGGCTCTTTTAAAACCACTGATTTATATAGTTAATTTTACCATACCGGATGCAAATAGCGTTATAAAAATTGCACTTTTTCACACTATTTTCAATTCTCTCGGTATCTTGCTTTGGTATCCTTTTATCTCACGATTTGCCTTGTGGTTACAGCAGTTTTTCAAAAAAGAGCCAATTTTGGTCACAAAATATATTCATAATGTACCCTCCGATATTCCTGATTTAGCTCAAGATGCCTTAAAAAAAGAGATTGACTATCTCTCACAAAATATCGAAGAATTTGCCCTGTTTGCAATTAATATCCCACCTACAAAAGCATTCAGTAAAGGCGTAGATATAGATACATTATTAAATGAATACAATAAAAATTTCGACATACCATATAAAAATCTTTATGAAAAAATTCGCCTACTTGAAGGAGAAATATATCGTTATATTTCCACACTTGCAATAAAAAACCAAGACGAAACATATCAAGAGAGTCTAAGCCACCTCTCACGAAAAACTACTTATCTTACAACGGCAGCCAAAGCGATTGAAGATATGCTTTATGATTTAGAAAGGCTTTACAATGCCTCAAGCAATGAAGAGCAGGAGTTCTATAAAAACTTGCGCCACCAAATTCTTAAGAATATTCTTGCATTTCACCAAGCACGAAAAGGCAATAAAATTTCGATTGCAGAAATTGAAAATATCTATAAAAAAATTGTCGATTCTTATAAAAATTCTATAAAAATCGTCGGAGATATTGCTAAAAACCTCACCATTAACTCTGAGATGATGACAATTGTCATCAATGATATGCACTTGACTAAAAGTTTTTCAAAATCACTTCGCAATGCTTTAAATGCATAATATTTTTTAATTATGTAACTTAATGCTACATGTTTTATAGGATATTTAGATATTTTTTAAATATATAACCATATATAATTTTATTTGATTTATTTTACATTTTTTTTAGTTACGATTTCTCCAATATCAAATTTAAGGAGAAAATATGAAAAATCATATTGGTAAAGTATTTAGAAATATAGCATTTGCTTCGTGTTTAGTTGCTGGATTTGCCGCAAATTCATCTGCTAGTAGCGTTGAGTCGATTCACTTCTTGATTCCAGGAGGTGCAGGTGGTGGCTGGGATGGTACTGCTAGAGGTGTTGGTGAAGCTCTTAAAAAATCTGGCTTAGTACAAAAAGTTTCTTATGAGAATATGTCTGGAGGCGGTGGTGGAAAAGCTATAGCTTACCTCATAAAGACCGCATCAAGACAAAAGAACACTATGATGGTAAACTCAACTCCTATCGTTATAAGATCTCTTCAAGGAGTTTTTCCTCAATCCTTTCGTGATTTAACTCCTATTGCTTCAGTTATAGCTGATTATCAAGTTTTAGTTGTTAGGCCTGATTCCAAATACAAAAATTGGGCAGATGTACTAAAAGCTTTTAAAGCAAACCCTAGAAAATTAAAAATTGCAGGTGGAAGTTCCCGAGGCAGCATGGATCATTTGGTTGCTGCTCAAATTTTTCAAGCAGCAGGCGGAGATCCAAAATCTGTAAGATATGTTCCTTATGATGCAGGCGGAAAAGCACTTGCTGGACTTTTAACTGGCGAGGTGGATTTACTCTCAACTGGACTTGGCGAAGTTTTAGATAAGCACAAAAAAGGACAAGTAAGAATCATAGGCGTTACTTCAAAAAAACCATTTGAAGGGATTCCTTCATTTGAGAGTATGGGAGTACATGCTTATTTTGCAAATTGGAGAGGTTTCTTTGGAGCCCCAAATTTAAGTCAGAAAAGAGTAAATGCTTTAGATGCTATATTAAAAAAGATGTACAGTACTTCTCAATGGAAAGCAATAAGAAAAAGAAATGGTTGGACAAATTTATATCAACCTGAAACAAAATTTAAAGTATTTCTAGAGAATCAAGAAAAAACTATAGGTTCACTTATGAAAGAAATGGGTTTTTTATAAGATTTAAAAAATTAAAGGGGAAAGTTTAATTTCCCCTTCCAATTAGGAGAATAAAGTGGTAAAGAGTCGTGTTGGAGCGCTGTTTTTTTTGATATTTTCAGCATTTTATTTTTACAAATCATTTGATATACATTTACTAAATGGCACTTTCTATGATGCTATGACAGCAAGAACATTTCCATACTATTTGGGAATTTTAGGCATGTTGGTTTCTTCATTGATTTTAATTTTTTCATTTATAAAAACTGATGAAGAAGATTTTTTTGATATGACAAAGTTAAGAACATATGATTTTAAAAAAGGTATCTACTTAGTACTTTCTATGATATTCTACGGATATACAATTAGAAGCTTGGGATTTGTGATAGCTACAATTATCTTTTTAATTGCTGGCTTTAAAATACTTGAAGAAAAAAGTTGGAAAGTAATTCTTTTGACATCTTTTGGTGTAAGCATAATTTTTTGGTTATTACTGACAAAACTCTTAGGCATATACATTGAGAACGGAATGATATTTGAATATTTTTTAGGAGCTCAGTCATGATGGATGGAATTTGGCTCGGAGTTACTACGGCACTATCAGGCTACAATATATTTATGGTGGCCATCGGTGCATTTTCAGGTACTTTTATCGGGATGTTGCCAGGTCTTGGGCCAATCTCTGCAATCGCCTTAATGATACCGATAACCTACGGTATGGATCCCCCTTCTGCTATGATTTTGATAGCAGGAGTTTATTATGGTGCTATTTTTGGTGGCTCAACTTCATCCATACTTATAAATGCTCCTGGGGTTGCAGGAACTGTTGCAACAGCCTTTGATGGATATCCTATGGCAAAACAGGGACATGCAGGAAAAGCTCTCGCAATCGCTGCTTATGCATCGTTTTCAGGTGGCACTATCGCTGCTATATTTTTACTTTTCGCAGCTCCCGCCCTTGCTAAAGTTTCACTTAGTTTTCAATCTCCTGATTATTTTGCATTGATGGTTTTAGGGCTGACTGCAGTAGCAGCATTTGCTGGTAAAGGTAAGTTTTTAAAAGCAGCGATTATGACGCTCTTTGGTTTGATGCTTGCCACTGTTGGAACTGATGCGGATTCTGGTGTATCTAGATATACATTTGGAAATATGAATTTAATAGATGGCATAAGTTTTTTACTTTTAGCTATGGCTTCATTTGCCTTGTCTGAAGCATTAATAAATATAATAGAAAACCAAAAAATGACAAAAAAAGAGCAAGAGGCCCTCAAAAAAGAGATTGGCAGTCTAAAACTCACTAAAGCAGAAGTAAAAGAAATGATACCAGTTATCGGTCGCTCTTCCGTTTTAGGTTTTTTTGTGGGAGTTCTACCAGGTGCTGGAGCTACGATAGCTTCATTTTTAGCCTACGGCATGGAACGAAGTATCGCTAATGTAAAAGAAAAATTAAAATTCGGGAAAGGAAGCATCAGAGGACTTGCAGCTCCAGAGAGTGCGAACAATGCTGCATGTTCAGGCTCTTTTGTTCCATTACTGACACTTGGAATCCCTGGTTCTGGTACCACTGCAGTTATTTTAGGAGCACTTTTGTCTTATGGAATACAACCAGGACCTACTCTTTACACTGAACAACCTGCCCTATTTTGGTCTGTTATAATATCCATGTATATTGGAAATGTAATTTTGCTTGTACTAAATCTTCCGCTTATTCCATACATCGCAAAATTATTGGCAACTCCGAAACAGATATTACTTCCGCTTGTAATGTTTTTTTCATTGATAGGTGTTTATTTAATTACATTTAATACATTTGATATATATATGATGATACTCTTTGCAATTGTTGCTGTATTTTTAAGAATGGTAGATTACCCGATGGCTCCCATGATATTAGGTTTTATACTTGGTGGCATGATGGAAAATAACCTAAGAAGATCACTTACGATAAGCGATGGATCTCTTAGTTTTTTATGGGAAAGGCCTATTACTTTAACTATTTTAATTCTCACCATTATTATGCTTGTTTGGCCATTGATAAGTCAATTTATTTCAGCTAAAATGGCATCAAGTGAAGATAAATAAAACAGTGTAAAGAGAAAAAATGGATGATTTTAGCAGTTTTACAATTTTATATATAGAAGATGACGAGGGTGTTAGAAGAGTAAATCTAAGAATTTTAAAAAGAATGTTTAAAGATGTATTTGAAGCTAAAGATGGACTCGAGGGGTTTGAGCTTTATTTAGACAAAAAACCAGATATTATTCTAACTGATATAAAAATGCCCAAAATGGATGGTATCAAATTAGCAAAAAAAATTCGTGAATTTGATTTCAAAACTAAGATAATAATAACTACTGCTTTTAGTGATGAAAAATATTTATTAGCAGCGGTTGAACTCAATCTTGAGAGATATTTAGTTAAACCACTTACAAAGAGGAATTTAGTACCTGCTTTAAAAAAGGCAATTTCAAACATAGAAAAGGGAAATGAAATTTTTTTATCAAAAGATTTTTGCTATAATTTTAAAGATAAGCTTTTTTATCTCAATACAAAAGTCATAGAGATGACCAAAAAAGAGTTATTATTTTTATCTCTTTTAGTCGAAAATAAAAATAGAATAGTAACATATCACGAAATAGAACAAGAAATTTGGGAAGATGAATATATGAGTCTCAATTCTCTTCGAACAACCATAGGTTTTTTAAGGAAAAAGCTACCATTTAATTGTATACAAAACATATCAAACATGGGATATAAAATAAAACTTGACAACAACCAATAGGACAAATGAAGAGAAAAATATTAACAAAATCATTTTATTAGGTTCAACTTTTGTTGTATTTGTTGTATCCTTGATTATAGGATATATACTTATAAATTTCGAGATTAAAAACTTCAAAAATCACTTAAAAACTTTCAAAAATACACTTACTGAAAGGGAAAAATTTACCATAAAAACAGAGGTTGAGAACCTCACAAATGATATTTTGTATGAAAAAAAAGCAGAGACTCAAAGAAAAGAGCAGAAGATAAAAAATCAAACAACGATTGCGTATAATTTGGCTTTATCTCTTTTCGCACGAAATAGTTCTAAACCAAAAAAAGAGATAGTTAGGATTATAAAAAATTACATCGAAAACATATCTAAAAACGAAATAGGAATAAATTATTTTATATTTAGCCAAGATGGCACTTTAATACTAAATACACAAAGACACAAAGACGAAGGTAAAAATTTTCTAAATTTTAAAGATATAAATGGTAAAAAATTTATTAATGAAATTATAAAAAAATCTGAAGGAATTGGCTCATTTGTAAATTATCTTTGGTATAAACCCAATAGCAGCAAAATTGCAAAAAAAATAACATATTCAAAAAAACTTAAAAATTTGAACATAACAATTGGATCTGGCACTTATGTCGATTTAAATCACTCTTTATCCAATCAAATGATAGAAAAAATTAATAATCAGCACTTAGGCAATAACGAATTTATCTATATTTATAAGATAAATAGCTTAAGTGACCCAAAAATAAATTCTGAGTTGATTTTGGAAAAAAATATACAAACATCAGAAAAAGAACTGAATGCTATAAGCAAAATTTTAAAACAAAGCAATTACAAGGCCGATATGTTTTACGAATACGACAATAGATTAATCTATTCTGTATTTTTATGGGATACTAGATCTTTTATAAGTGTTGGGAATAATTTAGAATATATAAATAAAATAGTTGAAAATGAGACTGTTCTACTAAATAATAATTTAAATAAGAAAATTGTTTCTTTGACTATTGGTATATTTGCAATTATGCTTGTATTTTTTATGCTATCTTATATAATTTCAAAAAAAATAGAAAAAATTTTTAAAAACTATAGGCTAAAAGTCATAAGAAATGAGAGAAAATATCAATTACTTTTTAATCATAGTAACGATGGTTTTATCATATCAAAAATTACACAGGACAATAAAGCCACAATAATTAGTTCAAACTTTGTTGCAAAAAAAGTTACTGCTTGTGATAATAGCTTAAATGGGGAAAACTTTTTTAGTTTTTTAGTTGATTTCGATAGTTTAAAATTACTGAAAAATAGAGAATATTTTGGCAAAATCAAGCTTCAAACCAAAGAAAAAACTATAAAATATATAGAATTAAATTCTGTTATCTACAATGATGACAGTGAAATACTGCTATTCTCTTCGCTAAGAGATGTAAGTGAACGGATAAACTTAAAAAATGAAAAAGACAAACAACAACAACTTCTTATACAAAAATCAAAAATGGCTTCTATGGGTGAAATGATAGGAAATATTGCGCATCAATGGAGGCAACCTCTCACACAACTAGCAGGATTATTTTTCGATATTGAATCTGCTTATGACTACAATGAATTGGATAAAAAATACTTGAGCTTGAGAATTGACGAGGCAAATGATTTAGTTGAATATATGTCTAAGACAATTGATGATTTTAAAGAATTTTATAATCCAAATTCAAAAAAAGTAAAATTTAATATACTTGACAATACCAATCAGGCTTTAAAAATTGTCAGTTCATCTTTTAATATGGACATATTAATAAATATTGATAAAAACATATATATAGATGGAATAGAAAATGAATTTTCACAAGTTATCTTAAACCTTCTTAAAAATTCGAAAGAAATATCCCTTATGAGGGGGGTTAATAACCCCGAAATAAAAATTACCAGTGAAATTACAAGCGATGAAATACTTCTACATGTAGAGGATAACTGTGGTGGAATTGATGATGAAATAATAGATAAAATTTTTGAACCTTACTTTACCACAAAGTATAACTACGGAACAGGGATTGGTCTTTATATGTCAAAAGTTATCATAGAAAATAAAATGGGTGGTAGAATTTTTGCTAAGAATGTCGCTAAAAATATATCTCGTTTTACCATTGCTTTTCCTATAAAATCTTAGTCATTATAAAATATTGTATTTTTGTTTACTTTAAAAATATAAAATTAGAATAATAAAAAGGATAAATTTATGAAAATATTAAAATTAAGTCTAGCAAGTTTAGTGGTTGCGGTATCTGTATTTGCCTCAGTTGATATTGATAACAAAGTTATTAATTTTGAAAAGCAAAGGTTATTATCTAAAAAAGGTTTAACTTTAAACAAAGTTAGTATTGAAACCAAAAAGAAATTACCACTCGTTGGATGGTATGGATATGTTTTAGATATTCAAGCAAATGTACCGGGCCGTGGTATTGTATCTGGTAGAGATATGCTTTTTTCAAACGGAATTGTAATAGCGCCAGAGTTGATAAGTATAAAAAATGGAAGCAGTTTTAAAAGCTTACTAGAACCGAAAGTGACTGCCATATATTATAAAAAAGATCATTTGATAGCAGGCAATGCAAATGCTAAAAATAAAGTTGTAATTTTTTCCGACCCTCTTTGCCCATACTGCAAGATTACAGTACCTGGCATGATTAAAAAGGCTCAGGCAAACCCGGATAAGATAGCACTTTATTATTACCATTTTCCACTTTTATCAATTCATCCTGCCTCTGATGCCATTAGCAAAGCCATGCTTGTTGCGAAAAAAGAAGGTGTAAAAAATATTGAACTAAAAGTTTATGCAGCAAATTTTGAGAAGTATTTTCCTGTGAGTGAAAAAAATCAACAAAAAATACTTGATGGAGTCAATAAAGCTTTAAAAACAAATATTACCCTAAAAGATATAAGCAATGTAAATTTAGGTAAAGAAATTCAATCTGATGTTAAAATGGGTGATGCCGTCATGGTTAGAGGTACACCGACAATTTTTGTAAATGGAATAAATGATAAAAATAGAACCCTTTTTGGGGCGATAAGCAAATAAAATGAAAAAGTTTTTAATCATATTAGGTTTTGTAGCATCGCTAATTTTATTTACAGGTTGCGCAACATCGCAACTCCAGACAAGTGCGAGGATGACGCAGACTATTTTTATTAATCCTGTGGCACAAAATGAACGAACTATTTTTCTCTCAATGAAAAATTCTAGTGGAGCAGATATCAATCTTAAAAATATTGTTTCTCAGTCTCTTCAAGATAAAGGTTATATATTGGTTAATAATCCTCATATGGCTACTTATATTCTTATGACTAATGTGCTTTACTGTGACAAAAAACAGGAAAACAATACAGTTGGTGGAGCTGTTCTAGGTGGTACAGCAGGACTTATCGCAAATTCGGGCTCAAATGGCAGATCTACGCTAGCCGCAGGAGTTATCGGTGCAGTTGTAGGTGGTCTTATCGGAAATGCGACAGAAGACACGATTTATCAAATGCAAGTAGATGTTCTTATTCGTCAAAGAGTAAATGGCGGGGTAACTTCAACTACTACCAATGTTAATGGTCAAGCAAATGTCACAAATAGACAAAAAGCTGGTTTTGAGAATAATTTTGCTGGTGAAGTCCGAAGTTCAGATGAGAGCGGATACCTTAATAGCAATATGGCTACAGCCGATAGCCAAACTTATGAGAGTAATTTTGTACAACACAAAACTAAGATATTTGCAGAAGCAACAAAGATGGGTCTCACTCTTTCAGAGGCAACACCTATTTTAGAGAAAAAAATCTCAGCGCAAATTGTTGGGTTATTTTAGTAGTTTTAAGAGTCGAGTATAACAGTAGGCTCTTAAAAAAACTAAATTTATTGAGTTATGAAAACATGAAGTCATTATTAAAATTTTACCTTTTATAAGCTATATTTTCTCCATTCTTGGATAAAACTATTTCCCATACTTGGTTTGTTCCTGCACGAAATGTTGCGGCCGATGAGAGGAGATAATATTCCCACTTTTTATAAAATCTTTCATCATATTTATCTTTAATCTTTGGCCAGCTTTTTTTAAAGTTTTCATACCATGCCATCAGAGTATAATCATATTGAATCCCAAAACTGTGCAAATCTTCGATGATAAATAGATTTTCAGCAGATTTTGCTATTTGTGCAACAGAAGGCAACATTGAATTAGGGAAAATATATTTTTCTATCCAAGGATCATTAGATCTTACACTGACATTATTTCCTATTGTATGCAATAAAAAAAGACCCTTATCTTTTAGATTTTTATATACAGTTTTCATAAAGGTTTTGTAATTTTTATAACCAACATGTTCGAACATTCCGATTGATATAATATGGTCAAATTTTTCATCCACATCTCTGTAATCTTGCAGTCTAAACTCTATTGGCAAATTCCTTTTTGTCTTATTTCCATATTTTATCTGTTCTTTAGATATAGAGATGCCCACACATCTAGCACCATATTTTTCTGCTGCATAACGGACAAAACTCCCCCATCCGCAGCCGATATCTAATATTTTGTCATCTTTTTTAAGTCCAATTTTCTGGCATATCATATCTAGTTTGTGTTCCTGTGCTTCACCCAAATTTTTCGCAGCAGGGAGATTTTTATAGCGGTCCCAGTATCCGCAAGTATAAACCATGCGAGAATCGAGCATATGGGCGTAAAGATCATTTCCAGCATCATAATGGACTTCACCAACCTTTAGAGCTCTTTTTCCTTTTTGCGGATTCCAAATCAAAGACTTAAGATAATATAAGAACATATGTGGTGATTTAATTTTTTCATCCAAATGATTAGCAAAAATTTTTGTAAAAAACTGGTCTAGTTTCTCAGCGCCCCACCAGCCATCCATGTAAGCTTCACCAAAGGCTAAAGATCCTCCACGAAAAGTCCGCTCATAAAATTCATCATTATGAACCTGAATATCCCAAGGATTCTTTCCATTTACTTCAATGTCAACCATCTTAAATATAGATATTCCTTTTTTTTTAAACGATAACATTCTTATATTTCCTTTTGTATAATTGTATTATTCGTAAAATGAGTATATGATAATTAAGTTCATCTTAGAAAGATTTCAAGCTCAGATTTCAACTATTAAACTTTTAATATATTCTTTGTAGTATTTTTAACAACATTTTTTATATTTTTGATTTACTAAATTGTTCATATATTTTAAATTTTACTTATTATTAAATATTATACCATTTTTTTTAATTTTCTCTTGCATCTGCTAGAGTTATGGCAAATAGAACATTGACATTGGCTTTCTCACAAACACTTTTTGCTTCCATTAGCGTATTTCCTGTTGTTACTATGTCGTCGATTAAGATTACATCTATATTGCGCTTACATGTGAGTTTAAAATCTCTCTTTTCTTTTTTTCTTAAGCTTAGTTTTTGGCCAGAGTATCTGACTCTATTTTTTGCTCTAAGTGTTGCGTATTTTGGTTTTATATATTGGCTTAAGCCTCTTGCTAGAACTGCTGAGTGCGAATATCCACTTCTTACATGATCATCTATCGGTATGGCATACACCTCTTGATTTGCAAATGGTTTCGTAAAAGGAAGTATTGAGTGCTTGCTTAATTGTGTAAAAATTTTTGCGCCTATGTAAGTATGTTTTGTGTGTAGTAGTTTTGAAATTTCACTATATTTGTAGAAGGAGTAAACTTCTAAGCCGTTTTCTAACACTCTTTTAGATGGGGTTGGTGTCAAAATAGTATTTAAGCAGCTTTGGCACAGTAGTTGCCAACTAAAATTTAGACATAGTTGGCAACGCATTTTAATCTAACTTGAGAACCGTCAAAAAGGCTTCTTGAGGAAGCTGAACTTTTCCTATCGACTTCATTCTTTTTTTACCAGCTTTTTGTTTTTCCAATAATTTTCTTTTTCTTGTTATATCGCCGCCATAACATTTAGCAGTCACATTTTTGCCCATGGACTTTACAGTTTCTCTTGCTATTACTTTATTTCCTATGCTTGCTTGAATTGCTACTTCAAAAAGTTGTCTTGGCACTATCTCTTTCATAGCTTTCACAAACTCCCGTCCTTTACTTGTGGCACTATCTCTTGGAACTATGATTGATAAAGCATCTACTACTTCGCCAGCTACTAAAACATCTAGCTTAACTAGATCTCCTTCTCGGTAATCAGTTAGTTCATAATCAAAACTAGCGTATCCTTTGCTGACAGATTTTAATTTATCGTAAAAATCCATGACTATCTCATTCATAGGAATTGAATATTCTAAGAGAACTCTCTCTTCATTTATGTAATCCATCTTTTCTTGAATTGCTCGTTTTGTATTTAGTAAAGTTATTATGTTTCCAAGATAATCAGTTGGAGTTAAGATAGTTGCTTTTACATAGGGTTCTATAATTTTTGTTATATGATTTACAGGAGGCAATTGACTCGGATTTTGTATCTCTAAAACTTTACCATCAGTTTTTTCAACTTTATATGTAACAGTTGGTGCAGTTGCTATCAGATCTAGGTCAAATTCTCGCTCCAACCTCTCTTTCACAACTTCCATATGCAATAGCCCTAAAAAACCAACACGAAAACCAAAACCAAGGGCTACTGAAGTTTCAGGCTCATAAGAAATACTTGCATCATTTAATTTTAGCTTATTTAATGCATCTCTTAATTCTTCAAATTTATCAGTTTCAATCGGGTAAATTCCTGCAAAAACAAATGATTTTATCTCTTCAAAACCTTTAATAGCTTTGGCTGTTTTATTTTTATTGTCCGTAATCGTATCGCCTACTCGTACATCACCAATATTTTTAAGTCCAAGAACAACAATCCCAACTTCACCTGTCTTAATGACTTTAGTTTTTTGTGGCACAAGAGGATGAGGGTACATGAGATTTAAAACTTCATGTTTTTTACCTGTTCCCATTACGAAAATCTCTTGACCTTTTGTAATTTGTCCATCATAAACTCTAACAAGTGCCAATGCCCCTAGATAATTATCAAACCAACTATCATAGATTATAGCTTTCGTAGGAGCATTTTCATCACCTATAGGGGCTGGAATTCTTTCTATTATAGTATCTAATAACTCTATAATACCGATACCATTCTTCGCACTAACACCTAGAGCCTCTAAGCAATCAAGTCCAATAGTATGTTCAATTTCTTCCTTAACTCGATCAACATCAGCTGCAGGAAGATCAATTTTATTTAAAACAGGAATTATTTCTAAGTCATTTTCAAGTGCGATATATACATTTGCTATAGTTTGTGCTTCAACACCTTGACTTGCATCTACTATCAAAAGTGCGCCATCACTTGAAGCAAGTGATCGCGATACTTCATAAGAAAAATCAACATGACCTGGAGTATCTATGAGGTTTAAGATATATGGTTTACCATCTTTCACATAAGTAAGTCTTACACTTTGGGCTTTTATAGTGATACCTCTCTCTTTTTCTATATCCATGGTATCCATCATCTGAACGCCCATCTCTCTCTCACTAACTGCTCCACATTCTTGGATAAGACGGTCAGCAAGTGTACTTTTTCCATGGTCAATATGAGCTATTATGGAAAAATTTCTAATATTTTTTTGGCTCACTATACAAATAAACCATTTACGCTTTCGTTATGATAAACTCTTCTAATAACTTCAGCAAATGTAGGTGCTACAGTTAATACTTTTATCTTTTTGCTCTCCTGCTTTAGAGGAATTGTATCTGAAACAACAAGTTCATCCAAGTCACCACTTTCAATTCGCTCATAAGCGGGGCCACTGAGCACTGCGTGAGTACAACATGCCATAACACTTGTAGCGCCTTTTTCTTTCAATGCTTTTGCAGCTTTTACGATAGTACCCGCGGTGTCAATCATATCATCAACTATAACAACATCTTTCCCCATTACATCGCCTATGATATTCATAACTTCAGATACATTTGCTTTTTCTCTTCTTTTATCCACAATCACCATATCGATTCCTAATTTTTTTGCAAAACTTCTTGCTCGTGCAACTCCTCCGATATCTGGGCTTGCTATGATTGGATTTTTAAGATTTTTATTTTTAACATATTCATGAAAGACAATAGATCCATATAAGTTATCGACTGGAATATCAAAAAAACCTTGGATTTGCCCTGCATGTAAATCGATAGTTACAACTCTATCAATTCCTGCTACTTGAATCATATTTGCAACTAATTTTGCTGTAATCGGGACTCTTGGAGCTGCTTTTCTGTCAGCTCTGGCATATCCAAAATATGGCATGATGGCCGTAATTGAACTTGCAGAACTTCTTCTTAGTGCATCTGTCAAAATTAATAATTCCATCAAATTAACATTTGCTGGTGCACAGGTGGATTGGATAATAAAGACATCTTTGCCTCTTACACTCTCACTTATCTGTACGCTAATTTCGCCATCACTAAATCTTTTTATCTCTGCTGGAGAGAGTGGTAAAGATAGATATTTTGCAACTTTTTTTGAAAATTCGGGGTTAGCTGTTCCTGCAAAGACTTTGTAGCCTCTCATAATTTGTTTCCTTTGAAAGTTTTAGTAGTATGGATATTATATAAAATAAGGACTTAAAAACATATTTTTTGCTACAATTCCCACATGTATAATCAAATAGTATATGGAAGTTTGCTTAACCCTAAGGAGTTAGAAAAACATAATATTCCTATGGATAGAGTAAAATTTGCAAGAGTTAAAAAATTTAAAAGAATCTTTAATCAAGAGCCTTCTTGACGAAAAATAGATAACATAGATAGAGCTGTTATAAATATTGAATATGATGATTTATCTTGGTTCAACGCTCTTCTTATAAATGGAATGAGAAACAAACATTTAGAAGAATTAGATAAAAGAGAAAGAGGTTATGACAGAATTATTCTGCCAGATGGTGATGTAACTATATATGATGATGATAAAATAATAAAAAATTGTGTGGTTTATAAAGGAAAAAATGGCAAACAAAATTTAAATATTTACCAAACTTGGAATATTTTAATATATGTAAAAATGGGGCTAAAAGTTATTTTGAAGAATTTTACATTGATTATCTTAAGACAACTTATCAAAACTCTGATTATGGCAAATTAATTCTTATAGATCCTCTATAAAGTTTGAGTTTACCTTCTTTTTCCAACTCTTTTAGGACTCTGCTTACAACAACTCTGGAGGTTCCTAGGTTTTGAGCTATTTTTTCATGTGTTATTGTAATATCGTCGGAATTTTTACTTTTCAAGAAAGATAAGATTCTCTCTTTCAACGGCTTGAATTTTATGTCTTCTACTAAGGTTGCTAGTGATGTTAATTTGATTGCAAATAAACTAAACATATATTCTTGATAACTATTGGATACGCTCATCAATTCTTTGACGCTTTTGGTATCTAAGATGTAACCTCTAACTTCACTAAGAGTAACTGCACTTCCAAGAGCTGGAGTTTCACAGATAGAGCTTGAAGTATTAACTATGCACTGTTCACCTGCTTCAACATTGTAAAGCGTGATTTCATTTCCATTATCACTTTGTAGATATACTTTCAGACTTCCTGATTCCACATATAAAATACCGCCACACAAGTCACCTTGCAAAAAAAGTACCTGATCTTTTGAAAATGATACTTTTTTTGCATGAGTGAAAAACTTCTCTTTTTCTATATCAGAAAAGTTGTCAAAAAAACTATAAAGTTTTTCTAATCTTTTTTGGAGCAAGTGCTAAACTTAAAGATAGGATATATCAAACAAAATCCAGCTAAACCTGTGACTAGCGGGATAACTCCAATATATGCTATTGGCTGTTTAGCAAAAAAAGCATATGCCACTAAGGCAATACCAACGATGATTCTTATCCATCTATCCATTCCACCTACATTACATTTCATAGAATTCTCCTGTTTTTAAATTATAGTTTAATTATACTATTTTTAATTTCTATTGTATGTAACCTATGTTACATATGAATTATTTTACCAGTTTTTAATTAATTAAAATAAATTGATAATAAATTTGTTAAGGCATATACTGGCATAAAAAACTCCAAGACAAATTATTGATATTTTTGAAAGACATGTTTTTATCTGGGAAGAGCGATGATACCACTATGGCACTATGCATTTTGAGTACCACCCTGAGCTATTTTGGTAAATTTTTTCTTTTTTATTTAATTTAATAAAATATAAGGATTATTTATAATATAATAATATCAAACTTTATCTAATAGGAGATGAGATGTTGCATTTGGCCCCTATGGTATTAATCGGTGTAGTTATAAGTTTAATCGTTTTTTTATACTTCGAGAAAAGAGCAATCAAAGCAAAAAGACAACATGAAAAAGAAAACTTTAAAGCAAGTACTATAACTTTAAATGAAAATTTTGAAAGATACGATACACAAAATAATGTTATATTTTATTTTTCTACAATGTTCATATTTACAGTATTCTTAAGTTATTTTGGATTTTTCAAAGAACATCTTACTTTGATAGATGTATTTCTGTATATATTCCTAACAACTTTTATAGGCTCTTCAATTATATTTTTGCTAAAAATCAAGAAAAATTTGCTGATTAAAGTTTTTGCAGCATTTTTATATGGAGCTCCACTTATTGCGTCATCAGCACTTAGCTTTATCTTAACTTATATTGTTTATAGCAAGTTTATGTAAAAATAGATTGAATGATACAACCATGTATTATTCAATCCAACCGCTTCCTATAACTTTATCATTATTATAAAAAACTGCCATCTGTCCAGCTGCTAGACCTTGTAGTGATTCATGTAGTTTTATAACCGCGTTATTGCCTTCTATGCCTACACTACATTCGCTTTTTGGACTTCTGTATCTAATTTTTACAGAGCATTCAAAAGTTTTATCTTCTATAAACATATTTAAATCTTTTACTCTAAAATCTTCTATATTTAAATCTTCTTTTTTGCCAACTACAATCTCATTTTTCTCTGAATTTATAGATATAATATAATGTGGTGTTAATGCACCTTTGACTGTAAAACCTCTTCTTTTGCCTATAGTGTAGTGCATATATCCTCTATGAACGCCCACTACTTCACCTTTTGTATTTAGTACATCTCCAGGTCTTTCTGTTTCAATATGTTTTTTCAATACATCAATATATGTGGTATCTACAAAACATATCTCACTACTCTCTTTTTGAGTTGCGAATTCTTCTAAAATCTCAATTTGTGAGGCAAATTCTTTGACATCTTTCTTGTACATGTCCCCCAATGGAAATGTAACAAAATCCAGGTTTTCTTTTTTTACATTTGCAAGAAAATAGCTTTGATCTTTGCTTTTATCAACTGCTTCTTGTATAAAACCATCAAATACTTGAACATAATGTCCAGTGGCTAATTTATCTACACCTAATTCTTTGGCAAAATCAATCAATGCTCCAAATTTAATATTTCTATTACACATAGCACAGGGATTTGGTGTTAAACCATCTTTGTATTTTTGCACAAAAGGCATATAAACAAACTCATTAAATTTATCTCTGATATCAAGCACATGATATTTAATATCTAAGTATTCTGAAACTTTTTTTACTTTTCTTATATTTTCTTTGTGAGATTTTTCGTCATTATGAAGCCTCATATATACACCTTGTATATCGTGGCCTAGTTGTTTTAATTTATAAGCAGTGACCGTTGAATCTACACCACCGCTCATTGCTACTAATATTTTTGACATTTTTTCTACTTTAGATTAATTTGGAGCTGTAATCATACAATTTTTATCTTAAATTACACTTTTATTTTATTCGTCAATTTATATTTTTGGTATTATCGAAGTTTTTCTAATCTTTCTCGTTTAGTACCAATTTCTCCAACTTGAATACCAAAATTTCCATCCACTATGACAACTTCACCTAGTGCTATAACTTTATCTCCTACCAAAATTTCAAGAGGATCATTTGCAAGTTGGTCTAATTCTATTACTGAGCCAATATCCATAGATAACACATCTTTGAGAAGCATCTTTTTAAAACCAATCCTAACCCTAATTGGTAAAGTAACATCTTTTATAAGTTCTATGTTCTTTATCTCCACATTATTTAGAGTATTTCTCGTCTCTGGCACATCTTGCTCAATATTATGATTTATTTCACTTTTTTCTTCAACTATTTTTTTACCTGTCAATTTTGCGTATAGTTCACTGTTTACTGCAAAAGACAAGTTATCCATACTACTTTGGATACTAATATTATATATAATCAGATGATTATAATCATTAAATGTGACTATTGCATTTGAGTCTTTAAATTCAATAGACTCTACACTAAAACTAAGTTTTGGCATGTCTTTTTGAGCTGTTAGCACAGTAGATAAAGAGCCCAATATATTTGAGATGATTTCTTTTGTAGCGTCCAAATCATCTGCATCCATCTCTTCTTTTTCAACACCATCACCACCTAGCATCATATCACCTATGGCAGTTGCTATATTTGCAGATATAGCAACGCTCATCAGTGTTTCAATATCACCACTAATTTTTACATTCAAAACTGCAAGTGGTGGTGTTAAAGTTGTTTTATTATCTATCTTAATATCGCTATGTAGCTCAACTTTTGGAGCAACACCAGTAAGCCCTTCGACAGTTGATGCTATTTCATTTTGCAATAATGTTACAAATTCTGACATGTTAACCTCATTTTATGAAGAAATTTGTGCTCTTCTTCTATTTTCTAAATCTTCTAATTTATTCTTTATTTCATCTTTATCTGTTTTAATGAGTTTTTCTATTTTAAGAGATTTTCTAAATCTATGCAATCCAATCTCACCTAAAAACAAGTCTTTCTTGTCGATAGATATAATAGCATGATCATCAGCTGGACGATTTAGTATAACAATATCACCTTTTGTTAAATCCAAAAGCTCACTTACACTTAACTCAGTCCTACCTAAAATTGCTTCCGCAAATACTTCAGCTCGTCCAATCAATGCATTTAACTCTTTATTTCTGCTTTTTTTAGCATTTGTTTCTCCGAGCATTATATCTCTATTTGCAAGTCTTGACAATATTGGCTCCAAATATATTACGGGATAACAAAGATTAATCATTCCACTTGAATTTCCGATAACTATCTCCATAACCACCATGATAACAATCTCATTTTGAGATACAATCTGAACAACATTTGGACTAGATTCTTTTGCCTCTACAGTCGGATACATGTCCGTAACAGGAGCCCATCCTTCTTTTAATCTTTGCATGATAATTCTAAGAATTGCATCTAATAAATTTAACTCTATATCAGTCAACTCTCTTGTCACTTCAAATGATTCGCCAATCCCGCCAAGCAATCTGTCTATCATGGGAAATGCAATTGATGGATTTATCTCTATAGCACAACTTCCATCTAGCGGCTTAATCGAAAATACATTAAAACTTGTAGGAATTGGGAGCGACATTAAAAATTCACCATAAGTCATCTGGTCAACTGAATGGAGCTGAATCTCTACGATACTTCTCATGATAGATGATACTTGAGCAGCTAAATTTCTAGCCATTTTATCATGTATGCCTTTTACGGCACGAAGTTGTTCTTTTGATACTCTATTTGGTCTTTTAAAATCATATAATACTATTTGTCGATCTTCCGGATTATCGGATAAGTGTTGTCCTGTATCCTCATCTCCTTCTTCATCAACAACTTCAAGTAGGGCATCGATCTCTTCTTGACTTAATATATCAGCCATGATTATTTCCTAACTGCTCTCTGATTTTACCTAAAAGTTTTTTGTGAATTTGAGATATTCTTGATTCACTGATATCTAAGATCCCACTTATTTCTTTTAAGTTTAATTCTTCAAAATAGTAAAGTTGTATTATCATTTGTTCTCTTTCTTTAAATTTCAGTAAAACATCCTTTATTATCTCAAGTAATTGTTCTTTTTCAACTGTATCGTGAGTATTTTCGCCTGAATAAATAGTTATTTGTTCATTTATGGGCATTACAGAGATTAGTTTTACACCATCTCTTGCCTCTTTGATTTTAACTATATCTTCACCAATAACTTCACTAAGATACTCATCAGTTGGCTCGTTTTCATATATACTTAAATATTTCTCAATTTCTTTATCTACTAGCTTAATCAATCTTCGATCAGCTCTACTCATAACATCCAATGAGCGCAAAAAATCCAGCATTGAGCCATAAACTCTTTTTTTACCAAATCCCCAAAAAGAATCATTTTGACATTTATCGTATCTTCTTGATAATTTAATCATCTCTTCAGTTCCGATAGAAATTAAATCATCCACATCTATAGATGATGGTAATCTCCCTCTAAGACGGTAAGCCATCGCTCGAACAGCCGGGAGATATTGTATTACTAAATCATCTTGTTCTTTTTTGATGCTATTTGCATATGGATTATGCTGCGTTTTGATGTTCAACTCTAGCCTTTTGTATATTATTTGTACTTATTCCTCTCTCATGTCGTTTGTTCATCTTTTCTATGTCCAACAACATAGAATCAAGTTTATTTTCTCTGTAATCCAACTCTTTTATAAAATAATCACTTATCTCTTCGTACTCTTTTTTATCAAACATCATTCTACCAAGTTTAGAAAAATCAACAAAATTTATAGCTACAACATGAATAAAAAGGTAGAAAAAAAATGTTATAGCTCCACAATACAACAAAATTTCCCATGGAGATGAAAAATTTAACACAGAAAACATCAGTCCTATAAAAAAACCGCATACTGTAAAAAAATATATAAAATTTTCTGTTTGCAACACTGTTTAACCCCGATATTTATTAAAATTGCTCAATCAATCTCTTAAAAAAGCTGCCGAAACTTCTACTTACCCCATCTTTAAGCACTTTTCGTTCCAGCTTATACACCAGATTATTTATTATTTTTTTCATGTCCATTGACGCAAGGGAATTTGGAGAGTCATTTGTGAAAAGAGTTCTTTGTTTTATACTTCTTGCAATCAACTTGTCTTCTGGTAAACTCCCTATTAAATTTAGCTTTAATTGATTTCCTATATTTGCAGATGCTACCTTTTGTATTTTATCAAAGATAAGTGTGGCTTCTTTTTCATTTTTAACCATATTTAAGATTACATGTAGAGATGATTTTATCTTACTAGTCACTTTTATTGTGGCATATGCATCGGTGATAGCAGCCGGGTCTGGAACTGTCACTACTATGACTTCATCGGCAGCTTCTAAAAATAGCTGAATATGCCCTCCGATTCCGGCACCTGTGTCAATAATGATAAAATCTAAATCATCTAGCATCGCAGTTTCATCAAAAAATCGTTCAAATACAAATTGGTCACTATATTTTAGTATCTCATCACCACTTTCACCTGGAATTAAGATAAGATTTTTATTTACTTGTACTAAAATTTCACTCAAAGAGCACTCACCTTTTAGCACATGTAAGATATTTTTATTAATTCTTACATTTAAAATCACATCTAAATTTGCTAAGCCGATATCCGCATCAAAAAGAGCAACTTTATAACCATTTTGAGACAAAATATTTGCCATATTTGCACTAATCGTACTTTTACCGACTCCGCCTTTACCACTTGTTATTGCTATAAATTTTGTATTTGCTTTTTTGTTTAAAGCTGAGCTTTGCCCAACTATCTCTTTTAATTTATTTGCTTGATTTATCATGCTTTTCCTTTTTTGCATTAAAACCCTCAAGTATGCAATTGACTAAAAAATCGCTCGAAGCTGTGACAATATCATCTGGAACCTCTTGACCAGTTGAAAAGTAGCTAACAGGTTTATTTATATTATATATCAAAGAAAAAACTGTTCCAAAAACTTTTGTTTCATCAAATTTTGTAAATATTAAAGTATCTATATCTAAAAATGAAAAGTTTTTATATATATCTTCCAAATCTTCCAACTTGCATCCAGCAGAGAGAACAAGATTTATATCTATCTGGTAATCACTCTTTCTTACAAAGTCATTTAGTTTTGCAAGTTTTTGCTTGTCATATTGTGAACTTCCAACAGTATCAATCAATATAATATCGCAATGACTTAAAGAATTTAGAGCGTCATTAAAATCATTTGGGTCAACCACATCTTCTATCGGTAATCTCATCATTTTTGCGTATTGGAAAAGCTGTTCTACCGCTCCAATTCTATATGTATCTAAAGTAATTATTCCTACTTTGCTTCTTTTCTCTTGTATGTATGAATATCTCGCTGCTAATTTTGCTATAGTTGTTGTTTTGCCAACTCCAGTTGGTCCCACAAACATCATAACTCTTTTTGTTTTTCGATTTGCTGCGGTTTCAACTCTAACAGGAATTAATTTGCGAAGAAGAACTTGAAAATACCTTTTTATAGTTTCACTATTACTTCTCATGCGTCCTGGCATGTGTTCTAGTGTAAGATTCATTATATTTTCCAGATGATCTTCGCCCATACCACTTTTTTTTGCCAATTTGTAAATTTCTGAAAATTCTGCTGGAATTTGGAGATTATTTCTACTTGGTGCTTTTTCTTCCCAAAACATCTCTTGTATCAGTTTTATCTTATCAGCAAGTTTAGTAATTTCGTCTTTTATACCGCCTAATTCTTCATTTGTATTTGGTGAGATATTTTTTTTCCCAAAATCTCTATCCTCTTCATTTTGAGTGGTAACTTTAGCAATTTTCGATATTTGTTTTGCAGCTTCTGAAATATTTAAAAGAACATCTTCTCTGTTTTTTTGCAATGATTTTGGCTTAGCATAATGAGGGTTACCTTCCTCAGCAGCCACAACAACTTCATATAAAGAAGTTGAGTTTATCGTTTTTTTTCTTATCTGTTTTGTACTCACCACAAGAGCATTTTCAC
>CAZYTB010000003.1:0-34559 GCA_964650375.1 uncultured Campylobacterales bacterium
TTGGAATTGTTGGTTCTGGAATCATAGTTATCGGTTATTTGTTTAATGCAATATTATACTAAAAAAGGGAGAAGAAATGAAAATAGAAGTATTAGGAACAGGTTGTGCGAAGTGCAGTACGCTTGAAAAAGTTGTCAAGGAAGCGATTGCGGAGATTGATGGATTCCATAGTATTGAAAAAGTTGAAGATTTTCAAAAAATATTGGATTATGGCGTTATGAGTATGCCTGCACTTGTTGTGGATGGAGTAGTTAAATCTACCGGTAAAGAGCTAAACAAAAAAGAGGTTCTTGATATCTTAGAAGATAGTGCTTAATTAAAATATTCTTTATTCTGTTTTTTAGGTAAAATATATAGAAATATTTTATAAGGTTAGGATTATGTCAGAGCATCATCATCACGAAATTAGTGATAAAAAGCTTTTTATCACTATTGTTTTAAATATTATCATAACAGTATCACAAATAATTGGGGGAATACTTTCAGGTTCGCTCGCCTTACTTAGTGATGCTTTGCATAATTTCAGCGATGTCATTGCATTGCTGATTAGTTATGTTGCAAATAAAATTTCAAAAAGACCGAGCACATCTACAAAAACTTTTGGATATAAAAGAGCTGAAATATTGGCTTCTTTATTTAATGCAACCATTTTAGTTGGGATAGGCGTATATCTTATAGTTGAAGCAATTGACAAATTTATGTATCCCACTGAAATAAAATCCTTATGGGTGATAATACTTGCTGTTTTGAGTATCGTTTTAAACTATATAAGTGTTATTTTAATCAAAGATGATTCACATCATAATTTAAATATAAAATCTGCCTATATACATCTTTTAAGTGATGTTTTGACTTCAGTTGCAGTTTTAATTGGCGGACTTGCCATGATGTTTTGGCATATATTTTGGATTGATTCACTTGTCACTTTGATAATAGCATTTTATCTTATTTATATATCTTACGGCATAGTAAAACAAAGTGTTGCAATCTTGATGCAAAATAGTCCAGATGATTTCGATATAAATGGTTTAAAAGAGAAGATCAAAACCCATCAGCAAATAAAAGATATTCATCATGTACATCTATGGCAGTTAAATGACAAAGAGATATTTTTAGAAGCACATCTATCTCTAGTTGAGGATTTAAATATTTCAGAATCAAATGAAATAATGAAAGAGTTATCAAATATCGTAAAAAACGAGTTTCACATTACTCATACAACTTGGCAAGTTGAATATGAATGGTGTAACGATAAAATTACGCGATAAAACATACAAACTTTTGAATATAAGATTTAAAATAAAATTATAAAATTAATTGCTTGACTTAATGGATATATATCTGATAAAATGAACAAGTCTATCGTTCTTATATATGCTCTTGAATATTCTAATTAAGGATGGATATAATGAAAAGTTTGCTTCTATTATTGCTTCTCACATTATCTCAACTTTTTGCTACATCTTCTATTGTCATGGAATTAGAAATACAAGGTGCCATTGGCCCTGCAAGTAGCCAGTATCTTAAAGCTGGTATAAAAAAAGCGCTTAGCGAAGATGCTGGGATGATAATCGTAAAACTTGATACTCCCGGTGGCCTCTCTACATCTATGCGTGAGATGATTCAAGATATCACAACTAGCCAAATTCCGGTCATCATGTATGTGTATCCGCAAGGTGCTCGTGCTGCAAGCGCCGGTACATATCTTATGTATGCTTCTGCTGTAGCGGTCATGGCGCCTGGAACTAACATGGGTGCTGCAACACCTATAAATCTGATACCAACTAGCGATAAAAATGTTTCTACACACGAGAAAAAAGTTATCAATGATGCGGTTGCATATATCAAAAGTTTGGCGGAGCTAAACGATAGAAATGTATCTTGGGCGATGGATGCTGTTAAAAATGCAAAAAGTATATCTGCTGAAGATGCTCTTAAATATGGTGTAATAAATCTGATAGCTGATAATACTCAGCAATTATTAAAAAAACTAGATGGAAGAGTTGTTAACATCTCAGGTAAAACTATTATTTTAGATACAAAAAATGCAACTATTCTTCACTTTAATGCCGATTGGAAAACTAAGTTCCTGTATATAATTACAAATCCAAATATTGTATATATTCTTTTGTTAGCAGCTATATATGGTATATTTTTTGAACTAATAAATCCTGGTGGAATATTGCCAGGGACAATTGGAGCAATATCTGCCATACTCGCACTATACGCACTAAATATGCTTCCATTTAATTATGCTGGATTATTATTGATGATTTTGGGCATTAGCCTTATGATAGTAGAAGTTTTTGTATCTGGTTTTGGTATTTTAGGCATTGGAGGGGTTATCTCCTTTGCTTTTGGCTCACTTTTATTATTTAATACAAATACTTTAGGCAATAGCGTTTCCATACCTTTAGTGATAGCGTTTAGTTTAGTGAGTCTTGTATTTTTTATTATGCTTATGAGATTGTTTTTACATTCGAGATCATCAAAAGTAGTTACAGGTGTTGAAGGTATGGTTGGCTCATTAGCACAAGTGACAGATTTAAGTGATGAAGGTTACCATGTTGCGTGTCATGGTGAAATATGGAATGCTACTAGTAAAACTAAGCTGAGAGTCGGTCAAAGGGTTCAAGTGCTTGAGCTCTCAGGCCTTATTTTAAGAGTTAAACCAATTAAGGAGTGAGTAATGTTAATTAATTTTCCTATGATAGTGGTATATATATTTATATTTGTTTTTGCACTCTTAGCAGTATCTGTGCGGATTTTGAGAGAGTATGAACGAGGAGTAGTCTTTTCACTTGGGCGCTTTACTGGAGTGAAGGGACCTGGATTAATCATATTGATTCCATTTATTCAACAAATGGTTAGAGTTGATCTTCGTATCATTGTACTTGATGTTCCCACTCAAGATGTTATCTCGCATGATAATGTTTCTGTACATGTAAATGCTGTAGTTTATTTTCGTGTGATTGATGCTGAAAAAGCTATCGTGCAAGTAGAAGATTTTAATCTTGCTACAAGTCAGTTATCACAAACAACCCTCCGTTCAGTTCTTGGTGGACATGAGTTAGATGAGATGCTGGCTGAACGAGAAAAATTGAATGCTGATATTCAAGGGATTCTTGACAAAAGAACTGATGCTTGGGGAATTAAGATATCAAATGTAGAGATTAAGCATATTGACCTTGACGAAAGCATGGTTCGTGCTATTGCAAAACAAGCTGAAGCAGAACGGGAACGAAGAGCAAAAGTTATAAATGCCAAAGGTGAATTTGAAGCGAGTGAAAACATACTCGCAGCGGCTCAAGTATTAAGTCAAAATGATTTGGGAATAAAATTGCGATATCTTCAGACAATGAATGACATATCAAATGATAAAACAAATACTTTAGTTTTTCCTTATCCGATAGATATGGGCGAGATTTTTAAAAAGAGCAAATAGAGTACAAAAAAACAACTTAATTTTTGCTATTTCTTACAATTTTATCGTAAAGAGGTTTTTATTTTCTTCTCTTGTGTATTCTATGGTCATATTGTGCAATTTTATCACATGACAAACTATATATAAGCCAAAACCTAAACCTCTGGAACTTTTTTGTTTTTTTCCTTCCAGGAAGTATGGCTCACAGTATCTTTCTAGCGGGAATTCTAATGCTTTACCTATGTTCGATATTACTATTTTTTCTTTGTCGTTTGAGATACAGACTCTTTTGTCCTCAGAGTAGTTAATCCCGTTGTCAAGTAAGTTTTTTAAAGCTGTTCCAAAAAGTTCAAAATCTACGAAAATTTTTACGGAGGTTATATGTTTTTCTGTTTGATTTATGTCATGATTTAACAAATCAATAGCAAAATCTACTAAATCCTCTATCAAGTATTCTTGTTTACTAATTTTTAACTCATTTGCACTTAGTTTTTCTATTCTTGAAAATTCCTCTATGAGATTTTCTTGGCGCATGAAAATATTTTGTAGTATTTTTTTAAAATTTTGCTCTTGCGACATTTCAGCTACAAATTTACCTTTTACAATTGGTGTTTTTAATTCGTGCATTATGTTTCTGAGAAAAAGTTGTCTTGAATCCCTAAGATTTTTGATTTTTTTAACCGCACTATCAAAATCATTTGATAAAATTCCTATCTCATCTTTGTTTTTGCTTTTACAATCTATATCATAATTTCCATTTGCAAAAAGCTTTATTTTTTTCCTTAAACTATATAGCGGCAAGATACTTCTAATAATGGCGATATATAATAAAATTACAAGAAGTATAAAAATAATTGGAAAGAGAAAGGTTGAGAAAATTTCCTTTTTAAAAGGCGTGGAAAAAATTATATTTTCTCCATTTTTTTGTTTTAGTAATATATAAATATTTCTCTTAAATGCAATAGCTTTGATGTTTAAATGTATCATTCTTCCCATCATTTGTTCCATCATTGTTGTAGATTTATGTTTTGTTATAAAAAAATTATATTTCGCTAAAATTTTAGATTTTAATTGTTTATTTTTTATTGGTATTAGCCCCATTGTTTTCAAATTTTGAAAATCTAGCGTCTTACTTTTTTTATTAAATGATGAGTGGATTGCAAATCTTGCAAATCGTTCCATGTTTCCAAGCTCTTTTTGTCGCTCATGGACGGCAAACAAAAATAAAACAGTGCAAATTCCAACAATAGCAAGTAGAAAAATAAGAGATATTTTTGTTAATATTGAATTATACCATTTCAAATTTGCAACCTATACCCCATCCCTCTTATAGAGTGAATATATTTTGGATTTTTTGAGCTTTCTCCTAGTTTCTGTCTTATTCTGCTTATGAGAACATCCAAGCTCCTACTCTCTTTTTCATTATCTAGTGACATAGAGTGATTGATGAGTTCATTCCTCGTTACAGCGCAATTATTTTTTTCAAATAGATAACTTAACACCTCAAATTCCGCCTTAGTCAATTGCAATTTTTCATCCTTAAAGTATATAACCATTGCATTTTTATCTACTTTTAGAACTTTCTCTTTTTCTTCAAAATTTGTTTTATACCTTCTTAAGACACTAATAATTCTCGCATATAATTCTTTTGGTTCATAAGGTTTTGGGAGATAATCATCAGCGCCTAACATCAAACCTATTATTTTATCTTCTACATCACTTCTTGCTGATGAGATTATTATGGGAATATTTGATTTTTCTCTTACTTCTTTGCAGATATCCAACCCATCCATTCCAGGAAGTGAAAGATCTAAAATGAGCAAATCAAATGTATTGAGTCCAAGTGCACTTATACCAAGACATGGATCCTCATAATTTGTTACCTTAATATTATACCTTGCAAGAAAATCGCACAGTAAATCAGCCAATTCAGTGTCGTCTTCTATCATCAAAAGGTTTGCATTCATAAGTTGTACCTTCTTGCATATTAATTTTGAAATTGTAGCATTTTTGTGTGAATAAGCTGTTAACGAGTGTGGTTAAGAAGAGATGTTTTGATATATAGCAAAATAGTTTACCACTTCACTTTGTTTATTTTTTATAGAATTTATACTGATAAATTCTGGTAATAATTCTCCATTTTTACTGACATTGATAATTTCACCAGCATATTTACCATTTTCTTTTAGGGCTTTTTTCATTTTTTCATAAAATTCATCACCTTGTTTTTCAGATTTTAAAAAACTCGGATTTTTTCCGATAATTTCATATTGTGAATAGCCAACTATTTTTTCAAAAGCCTTATTTACTGCTATTATATTAATATCTCTATCCGTAATTAAAATAGCCTCAGAAGTATTATTAAAAATTTCTTCATATATAAAAAGTTTGTCTGTATGTTCTTTCTCTTTTGTTATATCTATGCCAAAACCACATAGAAGTTTTTCGTTATTTTCGTTATCTATTGGGAATTTGTATGTCTCAAAATATTTTGGTGTGCCTTCTACATTTGGTATGATTTCCTCGTGTTTTTTAAGATCTTCATAAAAAGCTTTTCTATCATTTTCGACTATTTGTGCCGCTGTTTTCCTATCAAAAAGGTCCTTCGGCTTTTTATTTTTCCATTTTTTGAATCCTATGTAAGATTCATAAAATCTATTTAAATAAATATACCTATTGTCCATATCTTTAATAAATGCAATTGCTGGCAGATTGTTCATAAATCTTGCAAAAAGTTTTTGGTATTTCTGAAGTTCATTTTCTGCCTGTTTTCTTTGGCTGATATCCACCATAAGTCCACTCATTCTTATGGCATTTTGATTGTTATCAAATATCGCATGTCCTTGCACACTAACCCATTTTAGGTCTTCACTTAGTTTTACTCTGTGTTCAACAGTAAATATTTCACTTTTTCTACTTAGGTGTTTATTCAGATACTCATTTACGCGAGCTATATCTCTTGCATCAACTAGACTCAACCAAGAGTTTAAACTATTTGGTTTGTCAGTATTTTCATAACCCATAATTTCTTTCCATTGATGTGAAAAATAAATTATATCATTTTGGATATCCCAATCCCAAAGCCCATACTTTGAGCCTTCCACAGCCAATGTGTACCTATCTTTCCATTGCATTAGCGAATCAATACTCTTTTTAAAAGGGCTTATATCAAATATGGCACCAATGCTTCCAAGTAGATTATTGCTGCTATCAAGTACATTTGAAGAAAAAATCATTACAGGTTTTTTTATATCATTATCAAAATATAATTCTATCTCTTGTGATGGTTTTTTGATGGACTTCGATAATGTCTCTACGGTTATTTTTTTATTTATACCAAATGAAGTAATAAATGAATTATTAAGATAGATAATTTTTCCATTTTTATCTTTGTGAAAAATTGGGAAGGGTAATATGTCTAATAGTTTTTTACTCTCTTCTCCACCTTGTAGTTTTTGTTCCAACAAGATAATTTTACTTCTTAGTTTTTGTATTAAAAAAAGCAATAAAAAGAGTATAAATATAACCAATATAATTATAAAATTAATTTTATATTCCATCTTCCAACCTTCTAAATTGAACAAAAGAATATATTATATCATAAAATATTTATTCTATATCTTTTTCCATCACTTTATAAGGAGTTCCATTAATTCCTGCTTTGAAGTATTTTTGTCTTAAATCATCTATCTTTTTGATATTTTCATCACTCACTTTTTCATCTGTTTCTGAATCGAAGTATTTTCTTATTATTTTGATTTTTTCTGCATCAGTTTTTGCCATTTTTATATTTTTATATATAAGATATGATTTTTTTAATGCACTTCTTTCATGAACAGGTGTGAAGATCATTTTTATATTATATTCTTTTAATTCATTTTCGATATTATCTAACTCTTTTTTACAAAATGGGCATTCAGGATCAGAAAAGATTACTAAAGTTTCTTTTGCGCGATCATGTCCTAAAGAGATAATATTCTCTGGTTTTTCATTTTTATATACTTCTGCTATGTTTTTATTGATTTCGCCTCTCATTATTTTGTCTTTTAAATTCTCACCAGTTTTGACATCTATTACATCTGAAAATATATAGTCTCCCTGTGTGAAGACTGAAATTTTTTGCGAACCTTTGCCGTCAGTTAAAAACAGAGATACATATGCTAAACCATTTGACAGAGCCTTCCTTGATGTTACTGTAATTTTTATATTCGGTACTGGAATTTGTGATTTAAAATGTTTGATTATTTGTTCATTGCTTGCACCAAAAACTGTAGTTGCTATCAATATAATGGGCAATATAATATTTTTTTTCAAAAGAAACCCTTTTTATTTTATAAGAAATTGTACACCTCTTAGATAAATATTTTATAAATGTCTTTGATTGTATTAGTCTATGTTTGCCATGAAATGATATAATTTGTTAATTATTTTAGAGTAGAATTCATAGGTAGAAGTTTATAAGTTACTATAAAATTATTAAGGAGTTAAAGTATGAATTACAAAATTATTATATATCCTTTGTTACTTGCAATGACAGCTACAAGTTTGCTTCATGCAGCTTCTTGGGGCGATAGGGGCGATAAAAATTGGAATGATAATGCAAGAGGGAAAAGTTGAAACAAAAGTTAAGCAAGTTCGGTCAGAACACAAGACTCGCTACAACATTAGCCATAAAAAAGGGCGCATTACTGTCCGTCATGAAAAAGAACGAATCGTGACTGATCACGGCAAGGGTTTTCGTCATGATAAAATAGTTCATTGAAACACGGTTGTGCGACATTACAATATTCCTAGATACCGTAAAATTCTACCATTCAATCGAAGGTATGGCCGAATTATCTATAATAGGCCTTTAGCAGCTATTTTGCTGAGTTTTGCGGGATTAAACTATTATTATCAAGATGGAATCTTTTATCATCCAGAATGAGGGCATTATATTATAGTCGCACCACCAATCGGTGCCATTGTGCCATTGTTGCCTATAGGTTACTCAATTATTGGTTTTTATGGAAGAAATTACTATTATCTCGACAATACCTATTATGAATGGGCGCCAGCGTATGATGGTTATCGTGTTGTCCAATTGCCTACAAGTGTTGAGACAACATATCCGCAACAAGATATAGTAAATACATATATACCAGGTAATATTTTTTACAATTTACCTGATGGAGCTCAACTTAGGATTTTAGATGGTGTAGAGTATTATTGGTTTGAAGGACATTATTTTTTGAAAACAGTGAAAAATGGTGAAACTGTTTATATCGTAGTTAATCCTGATTAGTATTTGTGTTTTTAAAAAATGTAAAATCTCTCTATGTATTTTGAACTGCATAGAGAGATACAATATTATTAGAGGCGCCCTTAATTCAAATACGATTTTAAATACCTTTTGTTGTCCTCTTTTTTTACATCATCAAAATTATCAAGATAATCAAGATATGCTACTAGGTATTTTCGACTTATATTAAAGTGTTTTTTAAATGAGACTACATCAACAAATCCTTCTTTTATCATAATATCTCTAAGTCTAGCCACTATTTGACTAAGAGACACTGCTTCTATAAAAATATTATGAGCAAGACGAACTACTTTTTTGGCTCTTGTTAGTCTTTTTAGTGCATCATCTCCTATCTTTTTATCTATGTCTAAGTCGTCATATATATTGTAAGGAGCATCTGGGACAAATTGTGAATTTTCGATGATTTTATAGATTTTTTCTTCTATATGTTTATCTATGTTTTTGATTTGTACATTTGCATTTTTGTATATTCCATTTTCAAGGACTAAAAAATTCTCTTCACACAAACCCTCAAGTACATCTCCAAGCAAAGATAGACTTGCCCATTTTAATTTTAAAGACAAAGAGTTTGCGGAAAGTAGGGCATATTCATTTTTTTTATATATATTTTTTATGATTGTTTTTAACTCTGATTTTATGCTTGATGGATAGATAACCAATCCTTTAGCATCCACAAAAACATTCGGCAAACTATTGGCTATTGCTATTGCTTCGTCGTGATTTAGACCAAATCTTTGGTTTGAAGATATAAGCCCAAAACCTCTTTTGTGAATTGAGCTCAAAATTGAAAAAGCGGAATTAAAATCATCATTTTTCAATGATTCCAAGAGTTCTAGTTTGATTTTTTTCTTCAAAGGATCGTTTATAGGATTAAGCACCCTTCCTCCGCCTATAGTTCTTCCGCTACTTGAGAGGATAAAAGGCTCATTATGTACTAAAAAAAGTTTTTGTTGGAAACTAAGAGTTGCAAAACCTTTATCTATCGGCTCCACTCCTTCAAGAAGAAGTATTTTTGCTTCAACTTGTTTTGTTCCTATAAAAAGACTCACTGTTGAGTTGTGTTTTATTTTATGCCCAGCTATGCCTTCCACCCAAACATCTATATTATTAAAACCTTTTATAAAACCCTTCTTACAAAGAAGTGTACCTTTTTTAAGTGGTGATTTGGAGTTTCCTTGTAAATTTATGGCAGTTCTTAGGGAACTAAATGCAGATGCTACATCCTTGTCGTGCACTTGTAAGTTTTTAATTTTAAATTCTAGATTTTTCTCTGGTGCAAAAATTTTATCTCCAACTTTTATAGTGCCATCAAGCACAGTTCCTGTGACTACTTGACCAATACCAGCTAAGGAAAAAGATCTATCTATATAATATCTAAAAAGACCATTACTTTTTTTCTCTATAGTTGGAAGTGAAAGTAGTACCTGCTTTAGTTTGTCAATAGAATCTTTGTCATAAATACTCACTGCAAGAAAATCAAAAATGTTCAAATTTTCAAGTGTCTTTATGTATTCTCTCACCTCTTGTTTTCTTTTTATCAAACTCTCGCTACTTGCCAAATCACTTTTAGTAAGAGCCACTATAATTTTCTGTACATGTAGAAGATTTAAAATCTCCAAATGCTCAATAGTTTGAGGCATTAATCCTTCGTTTGAATCAACAACAACCAAACTAGCATCAAAACCAAAAGCCCCAGCAATCATATTTTTCAAAAGTTTTTCGTGTCCGGGTACATCTATAAAAGCTACATTTGTATTTTCATTTTGAAGATGTGAAAAGCTTAAATCTATAGTGATACCTCTTCTTTTTTCTTCTTTTAAGCTATCCCCACTAAAACCAGTTAGAGCTTCAATTAAAGTAGTTTTACCATGGTCTACATGTCCCGCTGTTCCGACTATTATATTTTTCATTTTATTTATCTCATTTCATTATTTATTAATTCATTAGCAATCATCTCAGCTTGCTTACTCTCTGGGTGAGAACAACTGCCAATTCTCTCAAAACATCTTTTTCCATCAGCTCTTTAGCACTATCATTGTTTGCAATGGCAGTATAAAAGGCATACTCAAAATCACTTAAACCCATAGCCTTAGGTTCTTCATCTTGTGAATATCTTTACTTAAGCTAATCAATTCATCAATAACTTCAGCTGCAGTGATAATTTGTTATGGTATTTTTTTATCTGTCTCTTTTTATCGATATATTTTAAAAATACAAGCCCCATCACTACATGCTTGTATTCCGCGGCATCAATGTTTTTTCTTAGTTTATCTGCGGCTTTCCATAGTTGTTTTTCTATCGACTCTTCTTGTTTCTTTTTTTTGGATAACTTTTCAACTTTTCTAAAATTGCAATTCGCTAGTTTTACCATTAAATTATTTCTTTTATTTTTTCGCTTAGTTCTTTATCGGTTTTTGGCAAGATGCTTCTGAAATCCAATAAAAATTTATCGTTTTCTATTCTTCCAATTATTAATTTTTTTCTAAATTTTCTCTCTAACTCTTCTGCTTTGCCTTTTACATGTAGGGCGATTGTGGGAAACTTTCTGTTAGGCAGGGTTCCTCCTCCCATTACGGTTTTACTTTCTATCACTTCACACAAATTATCGCCGATTTGTTTTTGTATGTTTTGCGCTCTTTGCTTTAGTTCGTCCGTGCTTGTAAAAAGCATGGAAAGAGTTGGTATTTGTTCAAATTCTTCTTTTAAGTAAGATTTAATAGTTTCTTCTAAGAGCGAGAGCGTTATCTTATCAACTCTAAGCATTCTTAAGAGTTGATTTTTCTTTAATTTATCTATTAAACTTTTTTTGCCAGCGATGATTCCTGCTTGAACACTGCCAAAAAGCTTATCTCCACTAAAGCTAATGAGGGATGGATTTGACTTTAATATTTCTATAAGGGATGGCTCTTTTTGTCCTAAGTTGTAAGGCAAAATTGGGATATATCCACTTCCTAAATCATAATAATCCAGCAAATTATTCTTATCTACTAGCTCCTTAAGCTTTTCATAAGGAGTATCCTCGCTAAAACCTTCTATGGAAAAATTTGATTGGTGTACTTTCATAAGCATTTTTGTGTTTTCATTTATTGCAGTTACATAATCACTCAATTTCGTTTTATTTGTAGCTCCAACTTCTCTCAGAATTGCTCCACTCTGACTCATGACTTCTGGTATCCTAAAACTTCCTCCAATCTCTACGAGTTCACCTCTTGAGACTATAACTTCTTTATTTTTTGCAAAAGTATTTAGGATAAGAAACACAGCACTTGCATTATTGTTAACAACCAAAACATCCTCTACATCTAAAAGGGTTTTGAGATGATTATTTACATGCTCATACCTTTCTCCCCGACAACCAATCTCTAGATTATATTCTAAGTTTGAGTAGTTGCAAATCACAGGCATCGCTCTTTTTATGATTTCTTCGCTGATTAAACTTCTTCCCATGTTTGTATGCAAAATTACACCAGTTGCATTTATGAGCGGTTTTAACGAAGGAGCAAAAACCGCTTTATATGCACTGTCTATATCTTGTACAAGTTCTTCTTTATCAACTGTTTTATTTTTATTATTTATTAAATCTTCCCTTAGCTTTTCAACTTTTTCTTTTGAAATTTTGAGGAGCAATTTTTGGTTATATCCATGAAAACAACTATCTTGCACAATTTTATCTATCTTTGGAATGCCTCTAAGTCTATTGCTCATTTTTTTCCTCGCTTGGGTCTGGTAGTTTGTTTTCGTTGAAAAAGTATTTTTTATTTTGTATTTTTGTTAATATTTCTTTTTCAGATAGCTGTCTAAAAAGTTTTATAACAGTTGGTTTGCTCACATCAACTCTTTCCATAATATCTCCATAAGAGTAGTTAAACATATTGTTTTCATCTAAATTTTTTATTATAAATTTTACGAGTTCTACTTTTTTCCCATCGGTCACAGCAGATATGGTTTTGATCATATTGTATGAACGGTCTATTTCTTTTTGTTGTATTTTGGGCAGAAGCGTATCATGGAGCGAATTTAATAACTCTTTTATGCTGATAGGTTTTACTATATAATCTTCTACTTTTAATTTTATGGCATCTAGCAGATATTCCGTGTCAGTATATGCGGTGGTTAAAATAGCAGGAATTTCGTAACCATACTCATATTTTAGTGACTTCAAAAATTCTATGCCACTTTCATATTTTAAATTTATGTCAGCTATGATGATGTCAATTTTATGTTTTTTTATTATCTCTAAAGCTTCTTTACATGTAAGGACTGGAAATATTGTATGCACAAAATCTTCTAAAACAGAAGAAGTATGCTTTAAAAGTTCAGGCTCATCTTCTAAATATAGTACATTAAAATTGCCTAATAAATCAAGGTTTCTTTTGTTCATTTTACTGTCTCCCCTAGTGGTATCTCCACCTTAAACATGATGCAATCATAAAGGTGAATTTGGCCAAATTTGTGCTTTATATTTTTACAATAAATCTTGCCCATCATATGTTTTTCAACTAATTGTTTGGACATGTAAAGACCAATCCCAGTACCTATACTCTTGTGTTTGGTTGTAAAATAGGGATCGAATACCTTTGCTATTATATCATATTTTATTCCACCACCATTATCAATGACACTGATAATAATCTCTTTTTTAGTTTGTTTTAAAATTATAAATATTCTCTTTTTGTCCAAATCTTTTTTTGACATAAGTATATCTTTTGAGTTATTTATGAGATTTAGCACTACATGTATAAGTTCATTTTTAAAACCATACAAGCTTATAGACTTATTCATATTATAGGTAAGCTCAATATCTTCTTTTTCTAATTGATATTTTGATAACTCTATTGCTTTAAATATGGCTTTTTTTATGTCAAAGACTTGTTTTGTTTGATTTGGCATAAAGAAATTTCTAAAATCTTCTAAGGTATTAGACATGTTTTGTCCAAGTTTTAAACTATCTTCTACTCTGCTTTCTATAAAATCTTTATCTAGTTTCCCTTTTGCATATTTGCTTTGAAAGCTTTGTATTATCATCATTAAAGTGCTCAGTGGTTGCCTCCACTGGTGAGCAATATTTTGCAATACCTCACCCATGCTAGCGAGCCTTGCTTGTTGAAACATTATGTTGTCTTTTTTTCTGCTGTTTTCAACTTCTTTTTTTATTTTATTCTCTAAGGAGCTATTGAGTGTGCGAAGTTCTTTTGTTTTTCTAAGAATATTCTTTTCTAGCGAATAGTGCAGCTTCTTAAAGTGGTTTATTATAGTGATAGATATTAAGATTATGAATGCAAAGGCTAGGCTGATGAGTAACACAAGCATATATATACTTGTGTTAAAAAGTCTATCGTTCGCCTCTTTTCTTGTGATCGCTCTTTTTAAGTTATTAGTAATTAAACTAGAAATATAAATGCTTATAGAGTTTGTTTCTAAGACGATATTATCTATTTCTTTTTCGGCGGCTAACTTTTTTTTATTTTGTAAAAAATTGATTAATAATCCAATTTTTATATTTATACTTTTTATTTTTTTTTCAATATTTTGTACAAGCCTAGATTCAAATTCACTTTTTTGCAAATTATCACTAGAAAATAGAAAGAAATCAAGCCAATTGCTTGCAAACTCTGGTAATCCTCCTATTTTTTTGCTCGAGCTATTTTTATAATCTTCCCACTGTCGTTTGATGATTTGTTTAGCCGCAAGTATAACTTCAATACCATCCTTATTAGTTATTTGGCGATCTTTCATAGCAATGATAGTTTCTTTGATATTTACTTGATAAATGTCTTTTAGTTCTTCTAGTTTTACTTGAGGTTCTGTATGATTTTGAAAAAGTACTTCAAAATCATATTTAAGAGCAAAGATAGATATAAACATTAAAAAACCAATAAAAAGTGTTCCACCTAAAATTGTAAAAATTAAAATCTTTGTTTTGCTAGAAAATTTTATTTTTTCTAATTTTTGGTTGGCATATTGAAAAAAACTTTTCATTTTTGATCGCTAATTATTTTAAATTTTCCACTAGAAAATTTCAATAAATAAACTTTATTTAATAGTTGAGAATTTTTATAATTGATACTAATTTTACCGAGAGTATTAGATTTAAGATGTTTTATAGCATATAAAAATCTTTTTGCAGTTATATTTCCATTTAATTCCTTTAAAGCACTCGCAACCACTTTAGCTGCTAAAAATGATTCAAAAGAGGCAAAAGTTGGTTTATTATTGGGATAATAAAATTTGAGTAACTTTAAATATTCTTGTGAGATTTTTGAATTATCACTGTATGTCGGCACGGTTTGGGAAAATAGCATATTTTTCCCATCATCTTGAAGTTCTCTCATCAAAGCATCAGCGTTTACAAATGAAATTGGGCAAAATATAACATCACGCAATTCACTTTTTCTTGCTTTTTTTATAAATCTAGCTGTTGGTTTGTAAGCACCAACAAGTATGACTGCTTCTGGTTTACTTGATTTTATATCATAAATAGCCTGTTTTATAAATAGAGTATTTCTTTTGTAAGTTCCTTCACTGATAAGATTTAGTCCCCTTTTTTTTAAAGCTTTAAGCAAGGCAAGGTATCCCTCTTTTCCATAGTCATCATTTTGATAAAATATGGAAAATTTGGTTAAATTATTATGTTCCACTAAGTATCCAACTAAAGCGTCTATCTCTTCTCCATAAGAGCTTCTAAAATTTACAATATTTTTTATATTTGGGTCTCTTAAAAATTTTGCTCCAGTGTAGGGTGCTATAAAAGGGATACCACTGTTTTCTATGATTGGGAGAACTCTTTTGACTGTGGGAGTTCCAACAAAATCAAAAAGTGCAAATACTTTATCTTTTTTAATCAATTTGTTTATATTTGTCCATGTTATTTCAGGCTCATATTTATCATCATAATATATAAAATCTATCTTTTTGCCATCAATGCCACCTTTTGCATTTATATGATTAAAATATGTATTTGCACCAATCACCACTTCCTTGCCAAGATTTTGGTTGATTCCACTAAGAGGGAGAGAGGCTCCAAGTTTTATCACATTCATCTCTTTGTGTTTGCCACTTAATAAATAGCCAAGTAAAAGAAAAGCTAGTATAAAGATAGAGATTATTATGTAACTTTTTTTTACCAAAATTATTATCCTTCTGAATATATTAGAGATATTATAGCCTAAATTTTATAAAAAAGCCCTAGAAATAGGATAATAATTATCTTGTTAAGGAGGTTTTAATTCAAAAAGGTTTACAATTCGGTAAACAATGATTAACCAAAGGTGTTATATATAATGCAAAATGAATATTTATTTTTAGCTAAAGAAAAATTAGAATTTCCACTAGATGAGAGCATAAAAATTCTCACAGATATTGATGAAAGCGATTATCTAGTGGCAAATGAAAATATCGCTAATACACAAGTTTATGCGCCTGAAATAAACTTTTATCTCAAAAATAGCCAAGATAACATAGGCGAAAAAATTCAGAATATAAAGACTTTATATGATATAAGATCTTTAGCTTTTGATTTAGCACAAAATATGGATTTTGAACAAGAGGTCAACGATAAGTTACTAATTGTTACACAAGAAGATAAAAAAGAAAAATACCAACAAATTTTACAAAATGAGAAATTTATCTCTATTACAATAGAACCTGAGATGATTTTATCAGTAGATGGTCATATTGGTAATTTAACTGTGCTAATCAAAAAAGATGAAGAAGAGTATGAAATACAGTGCGACCAAATTATATGGGAAGATGCACCAGAGTTTGCAATGAAACAAAGCGGAACATACGATCCCTCTATCTTAGGACTAGAGAAAGTATTCAAAACGGTTGTTGAAAATTTAAATGGGTATAAATACAAAAATTTTATAGTTTATGATTCTGCAATTTGTCAATATCACGAAAGAAATGAAGAGATATGTGGAAAATGCGCTGAAGTTTGTCCCACGGTATCCATACTTAAAGAGGATGAAACAAAACATTTAGTATTCTCAGATGTTGACTGCCATGGTTGTGGTGGATGCATAAGTGTTTGTCCTTCAGGCGCACTTGATTATACACAAATGCCAAGAATCGCATTTAGCGAGATAACGCAGTTTTATAAAGATAAAACCGCTCTTATTGTTCCTAAAAAGATGAATATAGAAAATTTAAATATAGACTTAAGTGCAGGTATTTTACCTTTAGCAATAGAGGGAGAAAAATTTTTGCACGAAGCTCACATGATAAGCTTAATCCAGACAAGCGGAAATCCAATAATATTTTATACAGATTTTATATCAAAAGGAACTGGTGACGCAATTCGTATTATAAATGAAATATTTGAGCGAAAATATGGGAAAAAAGCGGTTTTTGTATGCAAAGATAAATCAGAGCTAGAAGATGCTTTTAAAAAAATACAAGCAATCACTGAATGCAAATATGGTATAAATGAGGCAGATTTGAGAAAAAGAGAAATTTTCTCAGCTAGACTAGCACATTTGGTAGGAAAAGATGATTTAGGTGTTGTTAAAACAGGTGAACATATACATTATGGAAATATAACGATAAATCAAGACAATTGTACCCTTTGTCTAAGCTGTGTAGGAGCTTGCAATGTTCGCGCACTTACAGCACATCCTGAAGATAATTCTTTAAGATTTAATCCTTCTATTTGTACTGACTGTACCTATTGTGAAGTTAGCTGCCCTGAGAGTAACTGTCTTAGTGTGATAAGAGATGAAATATCTTTAAAACCAGCCTATTTTGTGCAAAATATAATGGCAAAAGATGAACTTTTCAAATGTGTAGAATGTGGTAAAGAGTTTGCGCCTACCAAAGCAGTTGAAAAAATTGCAAAGATGATGGAACCAATGTTTGGCGGAGATGCAGTAAAGATAAGAACGCTATATTGTTGTGCAGATTGTAAGCCAAAAATAATGCTACAAGCACAAATGAATGAAGAAATGAAATTAAGAGGTGTAGCCAAATGAACAAAGAATCAGTAAATCCAGCAAGATCTGTATATTATGGTCTTATGAGTAAAATGTTTGTTTTTACTCCACATGGAGATCGTTATGATGGTGTGATTGAAGCTATTGATATATTGATACAAAATCCTATGGATGAAAATTCTTGTGAAGCATTAAAAGAAGTCAGAGACTTTATCCAAAGTCGTGGAGTAGAAAGCTTGTCAGATGAGTATGATAATATTTTTAACAATCCAGGAACACAAACTGTAAGAGATACAGCAAGTTATTATTATGACGGAATAGAGAGTGGTAAAAAAAGGTTAGATGTTAAAAACTTTTTAGGAAAAACAAAAGTAAGAAGAGATGAAAAATTATTTAAAGATAATGAAGATAGTGTAGGTTTTTTGGTAACTTTTATGCATGAACTAATTGAGCTTATTATGAGCGGTGAAAAACAATATGAAACTGTTCAGCATTGTCTTTTTGTGGAAATCATAAATGAATTTTTTGATGAATTTATAGTAAATATTTATGAACATGACAAAGCAAACGCATATAAATCTTTAGTTATTGTATTAAATGCTTTTATGGAATTTGAAAGATTATATTTTGATGTTCGTAAACCTGCAATAAAAGAAAAACCTCTTAAAAAAGAAGATGAATCTTGCGAATATATAAGTGATGAAGAAGCAAAAAGAAGAGCTGAAAATAGAGTGAAAAAGTCAGCTGATTTGCTTCAAGCATCTTGTAGTATAGAAGAGTCACTTGGAGGTGATGAAGAAGAGGGTAATTTATAGCCTTTCTTCTTTTGGAGAAGTTTTGAAAGGCAATCTAGGTTGTTTTCCAAAACTTCTTAGGTCTAAGAAGTAAATTTAAACGAGGAGGACAGTATGGAAGAGAAAAGACGAAGCTTTTTGACAAAAGCTGCAGTTGCAGGTGCGCTAAGTGCAGTTGGCGCAGTAGCGGCAACTGCAAGTACAAAAAGCAATGCATACAGTTCAAATGGCGTTGTTGTAGGACACTCTCCTAAGAAAGAGATACTCTACAAGAAAACTAAAGCTTGGGAAGATTATTATCGCACAGCTTTATAGAAATAGGAGGAATTGAGTATGAAAAGTACTACTCAAAATGCTCTTTCTGCTAGAATTGGTCGAAGGTCATTTCTTAAAATGGCTGCAGTTGCAGGCGCATTTGGTGCAACTAGCGCATTTGCAAGTGGAAGTGTAACAAGATCAGCAACTAAGGAAGAGGTTAAAAACCCATTTCCTGGATCTAAATTAGTAAGAACAATCTGTAACGCATGTTCGGTAGGTTGTGGTATTACTGCTGAGGTTCAAAATGGTGTTTGGGTTAGACAAGAAGTAGCACAAGACCACCCCATAAGTTTAGGTGGACACTGCTGTAAAGGTTCTGACATGATTGATATAATCAGATCAGAAAAGAGAGTTAAACATCCAATGGTTAAGGAAAATGGTCAATGGAAGCGTATCAGTTGGGATACTGCATTTGAGCGAATTTCTAAAAAATTGGGAGATTTAAGAAAAACAAGTGGACCTGATTCAGCAATGTTTTTAGGTTCAGCAAAATTTAGTACAGAGCAGTCATATTATTTTAGAAAATTTGCTGCAATGTATGGAACAAACAATATAGATCACCAAGCTAGAATTTGACATAGCTCAACAGTCGCCGGTGTGGCGAATACATGGGGTTATGGCGCTATGACAAATTCTTTGAATGATATTCAAAATGCGAAAGCTATAATCATATTTGGTGCGAATCCTGCGGTTAACCATCCAGTTGGTTTTAGACATTTTTTATTGGCAAAAGAGAGAAATAACGCACAATTAATCGTCGTAGATCCTAGATTTACAAAAACAGCTGCCAAGGCAGATTTGTATGCACACATCAGACCTGGTACTGATATCGCATTTATGTATGGAATGTTAAATATCATTTTTAAAAATGGTTGGGAGCATCAAGAATTCATAAATGACCGTGTTTATGGCATGGAGGCTATTAAAAAAGAAGCAGCAAAATGGACACCAGAAAAAGTATCAGATGTAACTGGTGTTAGTGTTGATGTGTTGATGCAAATTACTAGAGCTTATGCCAAAGCAACTCCCGGTACTCTAGTCTGGGCTATGGGTCTTACCCAACATACTATCGGATCATCAAATACTCGTTTGGCTCCAATCTTACAACTTGCCCTTGGCAATATGGGTCAAGAAGGCGGTGGTTGTAATATTCTTCGTGGACATGACAATGTTCAAGGCGCCACTGATATGTGTTGTTTATCTAACTCGCTCCCAGGTTATTATGGATTAAGTGATGGATCATGGAAATACTTTGCAAAATCTTGGGGAGTTGACTATAATTGGTTAAAAGGCCAATTTAAAAGTAAAAAGATGATGAATGCAAAAGGTTTTACCTTAGCTCGTTGGTATGCTGGCGTATTAGCTGGAAAACCAGGGGAAGAGAAAATTTATAATGCGGGAACAAATCTTAAAGCTCTATTTATTATGGGTAATGGTATTACATCTATAGCCCAACAAGCAAAAGTGAAAGAAGCTCTTGATAATTTAGAGTTAATTGTAATTACTGATCCATTTTTAAATGAAGCGGCAATTTTAACCGATAAAAAAGATGACATCTTTTTGCTACCGGGAACTAGTCAGTTTGAAAATAGTGGTTCTGTTACTGCAACTAACCGTTCAGCTCAATGGAGAAGTCAAGTAATCGAGCCTATGTATGAGAGCAAAACTGATCAAGATATTATGTTTGAACTTGCTAAGAGATTAGGTTTTTATGATGAATTTACAAAAGGCATGTTAATGAAAGAAAATAAAAAATCTTTCAAATGGCCAGAAGATGCGACTGATGAGATAGCAAGAATTATCAAAACTATCGGACTTACAGGTTGGACATCTGCAAGATTGAAAAAACATCAAAAAAACTGGGATATGTTTGATCAAATAAGTTTAAAAGGTTTTGGACCAATGAAAGGTGAATACTATGGATTACCTTGGCCTTGTTGGACTGAGAGTCATTCTGGAAGTCCAGTATTGTATGATATACATAGATCTGTAAAAGATGGTGGTATGGGATTTAGAAATAGATTTGGATTAGTACATGATGGCGTAGATTTACTAGCAGGAGCTGGTTCTGCTCCTAAAGGCTCAGCGGATCCAAATGGTTATCCAGAAATTACTGCCAAAAATATTGAAAAAATTCTTCGTATCAAGTTGAGTGCTAGTGAGAAAAAAAGAATTGGTAAAAACTGGAAAGTGGATACAAGTAATATTATCGCAGAAAAATGTATGGAAGCTGGAATTGCTCCGTATGGTAATGCGAAAGCTCGTGCAATAGTTTGGACTTTCCCTGATCCAATTCCAAAACACAGAGAGCCATTGCATTCTCCAAGACAAGACCTTGTTAAAGAGTATCCGTCATATAAAGATAAATCAAATCTCTTTAGGGTTGATACTAGATTTATTGGTGAACAAGATAAAGAAGATTGGAGTAAAAAATTCCCTATCAACTTAATCACAGGAAGGCTTGTAAATATGAATGGTGCTGGTGCAGAGACGAGAGCATCAAAATATCTTGCAGCATTAAGTCCAGAAATGTTCTGTAGTATAAATCCTAGCTTAGCCGCTAATCATGGCATCAGAGATGGAGACATGATGTGGATTTATTCACCAGATGACGCTAAGATAAAAGTAAAGGCTCACTATACTTATAGTGTTAGTGAAGATAGGATCTTTTTACCTATGCATTTTGCTGGATATTTTGAAGGTAAAGATTTAACAGCGAACTATCCAAAAGGTACTAGACCGTATGCAGTTGGTGAGAGTGCGAATACTGTTACAAACTATGGTTACGATATGGTTACTCAGATCCCTGAGACTAAAGGCGGATTATGCCGCATAGAAAAAGCGTAGGGGGGTGTGAAATGAGTAGTTACGCAAGAATGAAATTTTATTGTGATGAAGGTCGTTGTATTCAGTGTGATGGATGTAGTGTTGCTTGTGCTGAATCTAATGAGCTTCCAGTTGGGATAAGTAGAAGAAAAGTTGTGACTTTAAATGAAGGCATTGAAGGAAAAGAATTCTCAGTATCAATGGCTTGTATGCATTGCACGGATGCTCCATGCGAGCAAGTTTGTCCAGTTGATTGTTTTTATATCAGGCAAGATGGAATTGTCTTGCACGATAAAAATATTTGTATAGGATGCGGATATTGTCTATACGCTTGTCCTTTTGGGGCTCCACAATTTCCAGAAGATGGTGCATTTGGTACAAAAGGTGCTATGGATAAATGTACCATGTGTGCTGGTGGTCCGCTTCCAACTAATTCCCCCCAAGAGAGAAGACTATATGGTCAAGACTTAATTTCTGAGGGAAAAGTTCCTGTTTGTGCTTCTATGTGTTCTACAAAAGCACTTCTTGTTGGCGATGGAGAGAGTATAGCAAAAATCTATCGTGAGCGTGTAGCATCTAGAGGACATGGTGTTCAATCTGTTCCAAATAGTTGGAGTAGAGCGTACAAAAATTGATTGAAGGGATGTCATGAAAAAATTAATATTGCTCAGTCTTAGTGTACTCGGCTTATATGCTCGGGAACTAGTGGGCAAAGTACCATTGGCATCTGTGGATATGGCACCTCATCATGGAGGAGACCTTCTGGTCTCCTCTCAAATGATAACCAATATTCTTCATTATCAAAGATTTGGAGATATGTTTACTTATCTTCAAGCTCACTATTTTAGGATAATTTTTTTAGGAATACTTATAGGTGTACCTTTGGTTTTTCTTTTGCATTATCTGATAATAGGGGCAAAAATTTTTTCACATAGTGGAAAGAAGGTATATGTTTACTCTATTTTTAAGAGAGTAATTCATTGGATTGCAGCATTAGCTTTTGTTGTTTTAATTCCAACAGGTCTGATGATAGTTTTTGGTAAATATTTAGGTGGTGGAGAGATTATTACCGACGCAAGGTATTTACATGGAATATTTACAATTGTATTTATTGTGGCTGTTTTTCCTATGCTTGTGTTTTGGTTAAAAGATATGTTGCCATCATTTGATGATATCAAATGGACATTTATATTAGGTGGCTATTTGAGCAAAAAAGTCAAAGAAATTCCAGCAGGGAAATTTAATGCTGGACAGAAAGCGTGGTTTTGGATTGCTACCCTAGGTGGTATTGTGATGATAGCAACAGGCGGAGCTATGTATTTTCAAAATTTTAATTTTGGGATTGCTAGTAGCCTTGGAATGTCACAAATTGATTTGCTAAGACTCTCTGCTATAATCCATAATATTCTGGGTTTTGCAGTTTTGGCGTTATTTATTACACATCTCTATATGTCATTGTTCGCAGTCAAAGGCTCATTGGACAGTATGATTAGTGGTAATAAAGGGGAAGATGAACTTAAATATCTTCATAGTTCTTTTTACAAGAAATTAAAAAAAGAGGGCGAACTTTAACTCTTTTTGATATATAATTTGCAATACCTTTTAGAGGTATTGCAAATTTCTTTTTTATTGATTAGAAATATGCAAAAATAGCATATTAATTTTGGAGGATATTATGGATCCTGTTTTTGAATTTGAAGTTACTAAAGTAAAAGGCAATAAAAAATATACGGTACAAGATACTGTTATTCGTGAGATAAAACTAGAAATTTATGTAAATGAAAGATATATAAGTGCGCTCATGGGTACACCTGTTGACCAAGTAGAGATGGCAGTTGGATATCTGATAAGTGAAAATATTATTGAAAATGTAAAAGATATAGAAAAAACTGAACTAAAAAATATAGATGACAAGATATTTCAAGTATATATAAAAGCAAAAGTAAATGAAAAAAGTATTGATAAATTAGACACTGAGGGAGTAATAGTCAGTGGTTGTGGCAGAGGAGTTAGCACTCAAATATCCAAGAAAGCTATAGAAGCAAAGGTTATAAAAAGTAATTTGTGCATAGATGCTTCACTTTTATTTAAAGAGATGAGTGAATTTTATACCCAATGTCCGCTTTACGAACAAACAGGTTGTGTCCACACTGCAAAGTTATATCTGGACGAGAATACTTATTTTATAGGTGAAGACATAGCCCAGCATAATACCATAGATAAGGCTGTCGGGAAAGCCTTGATGGCCGGGGTTGATGTGAGTAAAGCTTTTTTGATGGTAAGTGGCAGACTCAGCTCAGAGATGGTCGCAAAAGCTGTGATGCATCAGATACCAATACTAGCTTCAAGAACCGCCTCTACATGTAGAGGTGTTAATATCGCTGATAAATTTGGCTTGACACTTATAGGTTTTGTAAGAGGTGACAAGATGAATATATATCGCCATCCAAGGAGGATACATGTCTAATCCAGAAGATATAATAAGAAATTTTTTAAATGAAGAAGGCAGATTGACTTGTGCGAATGCTTTTAAAATATCTGCGAAAACAAAAATACCAATAGAAAAGATTGGAGAAATTGCAGAAGAGTTAGATATCCGTATAAGCGAGTGCGGGCTTGGTCAGTTTGGACAACTGGAAAAGGGCGAGTATTCAAAAGAAGCAGAAGAGAGATTTAATCCATTTTTGAATGAGAAAAATAAGATTACATGCAAAGATGCTAGAAGCGTAGCCGGCGGCATAGGGTTAAAAGCTATAAGAGGCGCTCTGGAAGTTAAAAATATAGATGTGAATTATTGTTTGCTTGGTTGTTTTAAAGAGAAAAAAAGAACAAGACTTTATATAAAAACTAAAACTTGGATGGAAAATGAGAAAAAAGAGTTGCTTTTTGGAAAAGGCAAGACAGAAGTTTTAATCGAGATTGAAAGGACAGGTTCTATCTCAAAAGCTGCTGAAAATCTAGGTATGAATTACAAAAAAGCATGGTCACACATAAAATTGCTTCAGAACAATTTAGATGACATTTTGGTAGAAACCCAATCAGGAGGGGGTAAAAATAGTGGAACAACTTTAACTCCACTGGCATTAGAATATATTCAAAAGTACAAACAACTTCAAAAAGATATCGAAGAATATGCAAACCAAAGATTTAAAGAGTTATTTTTGAAACCTCGAAATTTTTGAGAATTTAAGAATTAGTGCAAAATTTATTTGCTAGTGCATAGTAATATGCAAAATTTACATATTAAGGAAAAAAATGAAAAAATTAGTTTTAGTCTTAGTTATAGGGCTTATTAGCACATTTGGTTATGCTAAGGAAAATATTGTTATTTTTCATGCAGGAAGTTTATCTGTACCATTTACACAAATGGCAAAAGCATTTGAGACAAAATATCCACAATATAAAGTTTTAAGAGAGCCAGCTGGTAGTCGTGCATGTGCTAGAAAAATCACAGATATTGGGAAAGCCACAGATGTAATGGCAAGCGCAGATTATAAAGTGATTGATAATTTATTGATTCCAAAAAATGCGAAGTTTGATGCTCACTTTGCAACAAATGAATTAGCAATAGTTTATACAAAAAACTCAAAATATGCAAATGAGATAAATTCTAAAAACTGGCCAAAAATATTACTTCGAAAAGGTGTAAGAGTAGGTCATTCAAATCCAAATTTGGACCCAGCAGGCTACCGAGCAATGCTTGTTACAAAATTGGCAGAAAAGTATTATAAAGAACCAGGCTTTTTTAAAAAATTATTTGGTTATGGCGATAGCTATACAAGTGGAGAAGAAAATACAAATAAAATAATAATAAGACCAAAAGAAACGGATTTGTTAGGACTTTTAGAAGTTGGTGTATTTGATTATCTATATATTTATAAATCAGTGGCAGCGCAACATCATCTGAAATATATAACATTACCAAAACAAGTATCCTTAGGAAGTGCTAAATATGCAAAATATTATAAACAAGTATCATTTAAAATTAGTGGTAAAAAACCTGGAACTTGGATAGTGAAAAAAGGTGCTCCTATGGTTTATGGTATAACAGTTGTCCAAAATTCAAAATCCCCGATAAACAAAGAGGGCGCAGTAAGATTTGTTAACTTTGTTCTTTCCCCTGCAGGCCAAGCTATCATGAAAGCAAATGGACAAGGCGTTATAAACCCACCAGTCATCACAGGCGATGATAGTATTTTAGGAAGATAATGGGCTTTTTGGAAATACAAAATCTCTCATATTCAATGGGAGATTTTAAGCTTGATAATATTAATTTTAGTGTTAAAAAAGGGGAATATTTTGTTCTTCTTGGACAAAGTGGAAGCGGAAAAACTCTTCTGCTTGAGTCCATAGCCGGATTTAATAAAATTGAAGGGAAGATAAATTTTGGGGGAGCTGATATATCACAACTCTCTCCGGAATATAGAGATATAGGTTTTGTTTATCAAGATTTTGCACTTTTCCCAAATTTAACCGTAAGGGATAATGTAACCTTTTCATCAAAATATAGACAAATTGATAATCCAGAAGAAAGCTTTAATAATTTGGTTGATTTTTTAGGCTTGAGAGACCTTTTGGACAGAAGGATAGATAATCTCTCGGGTGGAGAAAAACAAAGAGTTGCAATTGCGAGAGCTCTTTATGCTAAACCCAAAATTCTTTTATTGGATGAACCATTAAGCGCGATTGACCCAACTTTTAGAAACTCTATCATGAAATTTTTAAAAGAAATACATAGAAAATACAATTTAACCACCATACATGTAACGCACAATTTCAGAGAAGCTTCTTATCTAGCCGATGAGGTTGCAATTGTGATGAATGGAAAAGTGGAACAAACAGGAAAAGCATCAGAGGTTTTAAATAATCCAGTTAATATAGAAGTTGCAAAATTTTTAGGATTTAAAAATATTCTTCCAAGTTCTATGCTAAATAAAGATGATAAATCTCTTTTTTCGGTTGACCCAAATACCCTTTTGATTTCGAGAGACAAGCTGGATTGTGATTATATATTTGAAGGAAAATTGGAAGAATGTATGGGAATGCTGGATCATTATAAGATATTTGTAAATGTGCAAGGTCAACAGTTTTTTGCAAAAATACTCAAGCGGGATTATATAGGTTGTTACGCAGACAGAGGCGAGAGTATATATATTGGATTTAATGAAAAGGATGTATGTTATTTATGAAACTACAAGATTTAATTAAAACAAGCAATAGTAAGTGGTTTTTATATATTTTAGTTTTTTTAGCAACTATTATTGTATTATTTTTATCAGTACCACTTTTGTTTATGATATTTGGAAATAGCCCAAAAGTATTATTTGACACCATAAGAGAACAAGATGTAGTATCTTCTATTGTGCTTACCATGAAAGCTTCATTTGCCGCTACACTCTTTGTGCTTATCACGGGGCTCCCACTTAGTTATATAATAGCAAGGCATAATTTTTTCGGCCGCTCATTTTTAGAAGCTTTAATTGATATTCCAATTATGATTCCACATACTGCGGTTGGAATTGCACTTTTGATGGTTTTTGGGAGAGGCAGCATAGCCGATGGTTTTGCAGCACTTGGCATAAGATTTGAAGATGCGCAACCAGGTATCATGATTGCCATGATGTTTTTGTCAGCAACATACTTGATAAATGGGGCAAAAGAAGGATTTAAAAAAGTTGATATAAAACTGGAAAAAGTTGCTAGAACGCTAGGCGCAAATCCTATGCAGGTTTTTCTAAGAATCTCAATCCCAAATGCCAGAAAAGACATAGTAAATGGTTGCTTGATGATGTGGGGAAGAGGTCTTGGTGAATTTGGAGCAGTTGTGATCCTTGTTTATCATCCTATGATTACACCAGTTTTGATTTATGATAGATTTACTAGTTATGGACTTAAAAGTTCAGCGCCAATAGCGGCTGTTATTATAATTATATCAATCATTATATTTTTAAGCGTAAGGTTTGTGAATAACAGATTAAAATAATTATTTATTATTGTTTTTCTTTCTTTTTGCGTGTCTTTTTTCTTTTTTCACGGAGTATATCCATAGCCAATTTACCCCATAAAATATGGCTATAGAAACCACTATGGCATATAAAAGTGCTCCTGTATAAAGAGGGACAAAAATATTTTCAAGATTATGTTCAAACCATTGCATGTTAAGTTCAACACTTAAGTAAGATTTGCCTAGCAGAAGCGCCCCTGTTAAATATTCGATGTAGTACATAAAAGGCATAGTAATAGGGTTGCTTAACCAAACCATGCTTATGGCGAGAGGTACATTGAATTTTAAAAGAGGAGTACATGCAAGAACTGCCAACATTTGAAATGGCATAGGTATAAATCCCCAAAAAATACCAACCAATAGACCCTTAGTCACCGCTTTTCTATTTACAGATAGGTACTCTCTTGGTATATTGTATTTTTTTATGAATTTATCAATCTTGCTTTGTTTTTTGTTTTTTTTAAATACTCTTCTTATCATGATGTAGAAGTATAGCAAATTTGTTTTAAATTTATATCACAAGAAAGTATAAAATAAATAAATTTTTGTTCATAAATTTAATATATTATTTTACAGTTTTTTGATAAAATATCTTATTAAGAGCATTGTGTTTTAAAAAGGATTTTAGTTGAATAAGACTAAGAAACAAAATACCATAATTTCATCAGCTTTAAAAGTATTTTCAAAACAGGGGTTCTATAATACTTCGATTGCTGAACTTGCAAGTGACATAGGCATGAGTGTTGGCAATTTTTATAATTATTTTCCGTCAAAAAAGAGTTTGGCGAGGGCTGCTATCACATTTGTTACTAAAAAGCTTGCAGCTAATTTGAGATTTATAAACAACAAAGACACTACACAAAAAGAAAAGATTCAATTTTTTACAAAAGACTATTTTGGTTTTATACAAAAACACCCAGAGATGATAGAGTATTTTTTTCGAGTATATCTCTCAAACAGAGAACTTTTTTGCGAAGATGAAGATTGTGGTTTTGCGTTAGCTAAAGAATTTGTGGATGAAGTCCAACGATTAGTCCAAGATGGTGTGGATAGTGGGGAGTTTAGTGATAAAAACTTTTTTGTTGCATTTTCTAGTATCGCCGGTATTTTGGGGGGTATGACTTTTTTAAGTGGAGAACATGTGCTAGATGACAAATTAGATATATACTGTGATGAAGTTGCACAGACTATATATAATTCTTTGAAATAGTGGCAGATTTTATAATATAATTGATATAATCTCTAATATATAATGTATTGGGGGCAGTGTTTATGAAACGAAAAATTATCTTATTATTTATGCTTTCATTATTTTTGTATGGAAATGAAATCCCAATTATTTTTCAAGGAAACAAGCAAATAAACGATAGAAATCTTTATGAAGCTTTAAATATATATGAGCCTTATTTCTATGAATTTTGGAAAAAACAACCTGTTATTGATTTTAAAACTGTTGCTTTAGCTGTTGAAACTATTAAAAATTATTATAGAACAAGAGGTTTTTATCATGCGATTGTTGCAAGTCCTAAGGTCAATAAAAAGATAATTATCAAAATCCAAGAAGGTAAACCGATTCTCATAGATACTATTTCAACTATATCAAAATTGCAAATATGGTCTTTTATTCCTTTTAAAAAAGGAGATATATTTGATACGCAAAAATTTGAACAAAGCAAAAAAAATATAAAATTATTTTATGAAAATCATGGTTATTGCAATGCGAAGCTTGATGCTAAGGCTTGGATTGATATAATAACAAATACAGCATACTTGACTTATGAAGTCAATAAAAATAAATTGTGTTATCTCAAGTCTATAACAATTCATCCACCAAAAAACATTGATTCAAAAATTATAAAATCACTTTTATATATCAAAAAAGGTGAATTGTACTCAACCGAAAGAATTCGCCAGAGTTATAAAAATCTTTATGGACATGGAGGTATTAGTTCAGCCATTATTAATACAAATATTAAAAACAACGATGAAGTTAATGTTAGCGTTAGCGTAGTTGAGACAAAAAAACCAATCCGATTTCAAACAGGAGTTGGAATTAATAGTAATGAAGGCTTAACATTAACACTTGGAATAAAAAATAGAAATCTATTTGGTAATCTAAAGACACTTGGTTTAGATACAAAATATACCCAAATCAAACAATCTATAAACATAAATTTTGATATGCCACTTGTTAACAAAAAATCTACAGGTTTTAAAATAGGATATGCAAATGAAAATTTTCTAGGATTTAATGAGAAAGGATTTACTGGAACTATTTTTCTTAAACAAAGAGAAGAATTAGCCGCATTTCAAGAGAGTTTGATATTTGACAACTCTAATATTTATGATAGCGATAATCAAGTTTTATATCCTGAGGGGAATTTTTTCTTTCTTTCTCCTGCGTTTAATTGGGCTTATGATACTAGGGACAATATTTTTAATCCAACGAGAGGTTATTTTTTGAGTGCCGCAATAAAAGGGTCGATAAAATCTGTGGTATCCAATGCAACATATTATAAATACAACCTCACAGGCGCTTATATTTTTCCAATTTTACCTTCTCTTATTGCCCTAAGAGCCAATTATGGCTCATTGCATCTTTATGATGGAAATCTTCCTTCATCATACCATTTTTTTGCAGGAGGTATGGATAGCAACCGAGCTTATGGTTATCGCAAACTTGGTCCTACTGATGCACAGGGCAATCCTTTAGGGCTAAATTCAGTTTTAGAATTAACGGCAGAATATCGTTTTCCTATCTATGGTGATTTTAGGGGGGTTGTATTTAATGACAATACATTTATAGGGACAGATGATATTCCAAATTTAAATCAAGGTTTTTACTCAGCAGGATTTGGGCTTCGATATATTACTCCGATAGGTCCAATAGCCATTGACTTTGGGTTTGATATCGGCAATCCAACTAAACAATATGCCTTACATTTTCGAATCGGAGAATCATTTTGACTAGAAAAATTTATCTAGTTTTTGACTTCATTGTGATTTTAGCTCTTGTGGTTATTATTACTTTGGTAATTTTTATATCCCGCCCTGAAACAACCCAATATATCGGTGAGATGTATTTGAAAAAAAATGGGATAGAATATAGCAGTATAAAAGGCTCAGTGCTAAGAGAGATTACCTTGTATGATGTTAAATATAAAGATATTGTATATATAAAAAGTCTTCAGATATCTTACTATCTGCCTCTTCTTTTAAGGATGACTCCAAAAATTTCACATGTGAGGGCAAAAAATCTTTTGTTGATACCGAAAAACTTTTCGTCCGAAGATAATAGTGATAATTTTCAAATAATGCCATTTGCAATTTCTAAATTAGAATTAAGTAATGCAAAAATTGCTTTAGATAACCAAACACTGATTTTAGATCTAAACGCCTCAAATATCCATTATCACAATACCCTGGATATAAAAAAACTAGCTGTTTTACTATCCACAAAATATGGAAAAACAAAGATAATCGGAAGTATGAAATCAGATAAACTACAAGGCGTAGCGACTGCGACACCAAATCAAGAATTCTCTAAAAAGTATCTTGGTTTCCTAAGAGATACTCCAAAAACACTGAATTATGATATCTATGCAACAATAAAAAAAGTATCACTACATACTCAAATAGACAAGTTGAAATTTAATAAAGATACAAATATAAGTATATCAGATGCAGATATAAACCTGGACTATTTTGTAGAAAAGAATAATTTTAAATTTGATACAAGATATTTATTTGAGTATGATGATTATAAAGTACAAGCAAAGCAAATAGGAGCGTTCACAACAGAAGGAAACTATACGACAGAATTAAATGCCTCTATCATAAAACGACCGATAGAATTACCGTTTGAAAGTTTCAGGGCAACTGCCAAAGGTGATACTAAAAATCTATCTTTACATGTAGAGGCTGGTTTGTTTGCTTTGGACTTTAACGCATCAAATATTTATTATCACAATACACTGAATATAAAAAAATTAGCTATTTTATTTTCATCACAATATGGATCAACTAAGATAATTGGAAGTATAAAATCAGATAAATTGCAAGGCGCAGCAACTGCTTTCATTAAAAAATTTTCTAAAATGTTGAACTATAATATTGATGCAACAACAAAAAAAGTATCGATACATACTCAAATAAATAAACTAAATTTAGATAAGAACCTAAGTGTTTCAGATGCAGATATTAACTTAGTTTATTCTGTAAAAAGTAACAATTTTGAGTTTGGTACTTCATATTTATTGGCTTACGATAAATATAAAGCAAAGATAAAACAAACTGGTGCTTTCACAACAGAAGGAAACTATACGACAGATTTAAATGCATCCATCATAAAACGACCGATAGATTTACCGTTTGAGAGCTTCAGAGTTTCTGTTGAAGGTAACACTAAAAATATCTCTTCACATGTAGAAGCTGGATTGTTTGCTTTAGATCTAAACGCCTCAAATATCCATTATCACAATACCCTGGATATAAAAAAACTAGCTGTTTTACTATCCACAAAATATGGAAAAACAAAGATAATCGGAAGTATGAAATCAGATAAACTACAAGGCGTAGCGACTGCGACACCAAATCAAGAATTCTCTAAAAAGTATCTTGGTTTCCTAAGAGATACTCCAAAAACACTGAATTATGATATCTATGCAACAATAAAAAAAGTATCACTACATACTCAAATAGACAAGTTGAAATTTAATAAAGATACAAATATAAGTATATCAGATGCAGATATAAACCTGGACTATTTTGTAGAAAAGAATAATTTTAAATTTGATACAAGATATTTATTTGAGTATGATGATTATAAAGTACAAGCAAAGCAAATAGGAGCGTTCACAACAGAAGGAAACTATACGACAGAATTAAATGCCTCTATCATAAAACGACCGATAGAATTACCGTTTGAAAGTTTCAGGGCAACTGCCAAAGGTGATACTAAAAATCTATCTTTACATGTAGAGGCTGGTTTGTTTGCTTTGGATGTATCTGGAAAAGATTATAAACGATTTGCTATTACAGGCGGAGCCTTACACCAATCACTCTCATTTTTAAGTAATCTTCAAGAAATAGTAAAAAAGGATAATTTAACGATAAAAACTGATGCGGTCTTGCTTACTTCACCTTTTTCGATAAAAGGAAAGCTTAGTGCAAAAGGAGTGTTCGGCAGTATAGATGGAAAATACGAAGTAGATAAAGAGAATTTGCTATTTTTGGCTGATTTACATCCACAACCAAAATATAAAATTTGGAAAAATTATCCAATAGAGAGACTTTTCCCTTTGCACCTAGTTTTTCACAAAGATAGATATAGAGATGTGCTCAATCTTGATGCAAACCTGATAAACGCAACGCTGTTTAAGAGAGGCAATCAATTAAAAGGCTGGGGAAACTTGGCAACAGGTGTATTCAATATAGATGGTAAAATTATTAAAGATAAAGATACAAAGTTAACATTTGATGCCAGCCTTGCTTCGCTTCATAAGTTTCTCTCAGACTTGAATGTCAGTAGTGCTGATAAACAGATATTTTTTGATGCAGGAGTTGATATTAACTCTACGCTTACACTTTCTAAAAAGATTAAATTTAAAAGCCGTATTAGTCTGCCTTGGTACTTAGTCAAAATTGGAAATGAAACAAGTTATTCCGGGAAAAATCTATTCCTAGAGTCAAGCATAAGTGATAAACAAATAACTATCGACAGTTATAGTATAAGTATTATGAATCATCACATATATTCAAAAAGACCTTCAAAGCTTAGTTTCAAAGAAAATGGAGATATAAATTTCAAAGATTTTTGGGTATTTGATAACCTTTCATTGAGCGGGGTTGTTAATCCTATCAAGAAAGAGGGAAACATACACATAAAAGGGGATCATTTTAGATATAAAGGAAGGGAAGGCAATATAACAGCACAGGCTGATATAAGAGCAAGTTTTGATAGCAATGGGACTCAAAAATTTGAAGGAAATATAAAGTTGCTCGATGGAGTTATCACTTATGAGCCACCGAAAGACTATAGTGTATCTGATGAAGATATCATCGTCATACAGAACATACGCGAAAATAGGGCGTTAAACCGTTCGATAAATATTCAAATCAGTTCCCAAAAACAGATTCGCTACAAAACAAAAGATATTGATGTTAAATTTACACCAGATTTCACACTCTTCCAAGAGCCAAAAAATGCTTTGGAATTACTTGGTGTCCTTACTGTGAATGGCGGAGAATTAACAGGAAGTGGCAAAAAATTTGAGCTTACTAAAAGTGAAATTTACTTTCAAGGCGCACATCCTGTAAATCCATACTTAAATCTAAATATGAACTATAATATGCCAAATGATATTAAAATTAAAATTTTTATAACAAATACACTAGAGTCACCAATTTTAATTTTAACATCTACCCCAGCCATGAGTCAAAATGATATTATGTCGTATATGCTTTTTGGAAAACCAGCTGCTTCTGCGTTTGATAATACAAAAAGTGGCAATACTTCGATATCTTTAAGCACTCTACTCTTAGGAACCGGACTAAAGCAAATGTTCAACAATGCAACACATGTCAATGTTGATACATTAAACATTTTAAGCAGCAAAAGTGGAACCCTCGGTTATGAAATTGGCGCAAGTTTTAACAATAAGATTAGAGTGGTGTATAAAAATGATACTATTTCCAGTATAATTGTGCAGTATAGTTTGAACAAATCGATTCGCATTGATGTTGATGTGGAAGAAACAGGGCAGGGAGTCAGCATACTTTACTCAAAAGATTTTTAATAAAATTATGGCATAATACGATTGCAAAAATTAGGCCTAAGTTTTAGGCAGACAATAATTTTCTACACGATAAACTTATCTGTCATACAAAAATAAATAACTTAATTGCAAGGAGAAATAAAATGAAACAGACAGAAGCTTATGCTTCGTGCTTTAGTGAGAGG
>CAZYTB010000003.1:34659-48019 GCA_964650375.1 uncultured Campylobacterales bacterium
TAGTGAGAGGAATTTTTGCCGGACTTTGTTCGGGAAAAAGGAGAAATAAAATGAAACAGACAGAAGCTTATGCTTCGTGCTTTAGTGAGAGGAATTTTTGCCGGACTTTGTTCGGGAAAAAGGAGAAATAAAATGAAGATAGATTGCTGTGATTTGGCTTGTCCAGAGCCTGTGCTTAAAACAAAAAAAGCTTTAGAAGAGTTATCTGATGATTCAATTTTAGAAGTAAAAGTAAATTCGCTTTCATCAAAAGAAAATGTGACAAGATTTGCTACAAATGCCGGGTATGAGTCGAGAATGGAAGAGTTTGAAGATGGAACTGCTATGATTACAGTTATAAAAGGCTTTGAATGTAAAATTGATGCAGATGTTAATGAGAGCAAGTTTTTAGATAAAACAATTTTTCTAAAAACTCCAAGAGTTGGTGATGGAGTACTAGGCGATAATCTAATGGTTGGATTTTTAAAATCTATTTTAGAATTACCAAAATTACCAAAAACTTTGATATGTGTAAATGAAGCAGTAAAACTAACAACAGCAGATGCGGATAGTGAAAATATAAAAACTTTAAAAGCACTAGAAAAAAAAGGTGTAGAGATTTTTTCTTGTGGCATTTGTTTGGAGTTTTATGATGTTACAAGTGAACTAAAAGTTGGTAAAATCGGAAATGCTTATGGAACAGTTGAATTACTTGTGAACTCGAGCGGAACCATAACACTTTAGGGGGATAATTTGTTGCTAAACAATGATGCGAAATTAACAAAATTTGTAAAAGCTGCAGGCTGAGCCGCCAAACTAGCTCCGGGTGAGCTTACATTGGCCCTTGGTGGATTAGACTGTGAAAGCGAAAATATACTAGTTGGCATGGATACAAGCGATGATGCTGCTGTTTATAAGATAGACGAAAATAATGCTTTAGTGCAAACTGTAGATATCATCACGCCTGTTGTTGATGACCCTTACATGTATGGTCAAATCGCAGCCACAAACTCTTTGAGTGATATATTTGCGATGGGCGCACATGTGGCAACTGCTATGAATATAGTAGGGTTTGATGGGTGTAATCATCCCAAAAGTGTTTTAAGAGAGATTTTAGAAGGCGGTCAAAGCAAGGTAAAAGAGTGCGGGGGAGTCATAGTCGGCGGTCATACCATAGAAACTCCTGAGATGCTTTATGGTTTGAGTGTTAGTGGTTTTGTACATCCGAAAAAGATTTATAAAAATAATACTTTGCGAGTTGGCGATGTGTTAATTTTGACAAAACCCATCGGCATGGGAGTTTTAACAACGGCTATAAAAGCAGATATGCTTGAATTGTCATCAATTGAATTAGTAGCCGGGATTTTGGCACAATTAAATTATAAACCGTCATTGATTATGAAAGATTATGATGTAAGTGCTTGTACAGATGTAACAGGTTTTGGTTTAGCAGGGCACGCATACGAGATGTGTAGTGATAGGGTAAGTATAGAATTTGATTTTAAATCTATTCCTATTCTAAAAGAAGCACCAGCTCTTGCCGACATGGGTATAATTCCCGCCGGCACTTATAATAATATGTCTTATTTGAAAGATAAAGTAGAAATAAAACAAAAATACAATAATGAGATATTTTTTTATGATGCCCAAACCTCAGGAGGACTCTTAATCGCAGTCTCGCAAAAAGATGCAAATGAACTCTCAAGAAGATTAAGAGATGAGGGTTTTGAGTATAGCTCAATCATAGCTAGAGTTTGTGAAAAAGGAGAAAGTCCTCTAGTTTTGTTGTAGTTTCATTAGATATTCTTATGCACGAAAAAGTAAAAATATGCTATAGTTTATGCAATTAAGGATATTTTATGAAAAATAGATTAGTTTATATTTTTATATTTTTATCAATCATTACAAATATATTTGCATCGCATACTTTGCAAAAAGTATCATTACAATTAAAATGGAAAAATGCCTTTCAATTTGCTGGTTATTATATGGCAAAAGAGAAAGGTTTTTATAAAGATGCAGGATTAGATGTAGATATACTTGAGTACCATAAATCAGATACTCTTAGTGATGCTGTGAGTGGCAAAATAAACTATGGCATAGCAGATTCTTCTTTAATTTTAAAAAAATCAAATGGAGCCCCTATCGTAGTATTAGGTACTATATTTCAACATTCTCCATTAGCACTTATGACATTAAAAAGCTCAAATATTACAAAATTAAATCAACTAAAAAACAAAACGATTATGGCGTCAGCTGCATTTTTTGAAAACCCATACATAAAAGCGATGTTTTATGCCAATAAAATTTATCCTAAAGATGTTAAAATTATTCCACTTTCATTCAATATAGAAGATTTGATTAAAAAGAAAACAGATGCTTATGCTGTTTATGTCACAGATCAACCATATACGATGAAACAAAAAGGCATAGAATATAACCTAATTAGCTCTATGGATTATGGCATAGACTTTTATAGTGATATGCTTTTTACTTCTAAAAATGAAATAGATAAGCACCCTGAAAGGACAAAAGCTTTTGTGAGAGCTTCATTAAGGGGTTGGGAGTATGCTTACTCTCACTTGGATGAAACCATAAAAACTATTTTGATGAAGTACAATACTCAAAATTTAACATACGAAAAACTTGCGTTCGAGGCAAGAAGTATGAGAGATTTATTGGAAATTGATAGTGAAAATTTTGGAGAAATAGATAAAAATAAAATTGACAATGTTATAAATATGTATAGTGTTGTAGGTGATAAGATAAATAGAGATGTTTTTAAAGATTTTATTTACAAAATGCCAGATGAAGATATAGAGCTCTCATCCAAAGAAGTAGCTTTTTTGAGCCACAAAAAAAGTATTAAAATGTGTGTAGATCCAAATTGGATGCCACTTGAGATGATAAAAGATGGTAAGCATGTGGGTGTTAGTGCAGAATACTTTAAGCTTTTACAAAAAAATATAAGTGTGCCGATAGAACTTGTAAAAACGAAAACTTGGTTGCAGTCTTTAGAATATGCGAAAAAACGCAAGTGTGATATCTTGTCTTTGGCTATGAGCACGGATAATAGAAAAAAATATATGAATTTTACAAAACCATATCTTTCAACACCACTAGTTATTGTAACTAAGTTAGATAAAATATTTATAACAGATATTAACTCTATAAAATCTCAAAAGCTTGGCATTACAAAGGGTTATGCATTTGCAGAAGTTTTGAGAAAAAAATATCCGAATATAAACTTAGTAGAGGTAAATTCTATACAACAGGGTTTACAAATGGTTTATGAGGGGAAATTATATGGTTTTATAGATACACTTTTCTCAGCTGGGTATGAATTGCAAAAAAGTTACTTTGGAGCATTGAAAATTGCTGGTAAGTTTGACAAGAAATGGGAACTTGGGATTGCTGTAAGAAATGATGAACCTGAACTTTTGAGTATATTTAATAAAGCGATAGATAAAATATCTGAAGGGCAAAAGCAAGGCATATTAAATCAATGGATATCTATAAAATATGAAAAAGGCTTTGATTATAAAATATTGGGATATATCGGCATATTTTTTCTTTTTGTGCTTATTTTTTATTTTTATAAAGAAAAAACTCTTAAAAAATATAACGATATTTTAGAATCCAAAAACAGAGAGCTCGAAATTATAGCATCAACCGATATGTTAACAGGCACTAGAAGCAGAAGAAGTTTTTTTGATATAGCAGGTCAATATATTTTAGCGGCAAAGCGAGAGAAAAACCACTTATCTTTTTTGATGTTGGATATTGACCATTTTAAAAAAATTAACGATACATATGGCCACTCAGTTGGAGATGAGGTGCTTAAGCATTTTGCAAATATAGTTTCTGAAAATTTAAGGAAAAGTGATATTTTTGGAAGAATTGGTGGAGAGGAATTTGGAGTAATTTTAAATGATACAGATAAGGGAATTGCTCAAATGGTTGCTCAAAAGATTAGAATAGGAGTAAAAAATAGTTATTTTGAAATAGAAAACAAGAAAATCAATATAACACTCAGTGTTGGAATCTCAACTCTTGATAAAGACGACACCTTAGATGTATTGTTTGAAAAAGCAGATGAGGCTCTCTATGAATCAAAACAAAACGGAAGAGATCAGGTGACTTTGTATAAAGATGCAAAATGATGGTTAGTTTTTGAGTGGCTTTGTAATTATGCGAGGCAACTTTCACTACAAAGGAACCAGTCCCACTATTGCTATTCTTTTAATAGCTTTTTATTTCAAAAACATAATCTTCATATAAGTAATTTTAGAATATACTCAGCCCATAAATTGACTTCATGTATAGCCCATGAAGTCTAATAGTTAGTGGAGTAGTAGATGAATAATATGGGAGAACCTCGTATAAAGATAGTAGCTATGCCAAAGGATACAAATCCATCTGGAAATATCTTTGGTGGCTGGATCATGTCTAATATAGATATAGCAGGAGCACTGGCTACTAGGGATTTGCCTATATACAATGTTGTGACCGTAGTAGTAAATTCTATGGAATTTCGTGAGCCGATATTTGTTGGAGATGTTGTTAGCTTTTATGCAAAAATTATAAAAATAGGGAATACTTCCATTAAAACGATGGTGGAGGTTACTGCTGAGAGGCTTTGGGAAGGCTCTAGAAGATGCATACATGTGACAAGTGCTACCATTACTTATGTATCGACAGATGAAAATGGTAAAAAAAGACCTGTAAATTGCAGCAGAAGCTTTCTTTTAGCTTTGGGATTAGAAGCAGATGAATAATAAACTTTCTTTAGGAAAAAAAATATGCAGTATTTTGAACAACGATATGATCTTATAATCATAGGCGGTGGGGCAACAGGCTCTGGTATAGCACTAGATGCAACGCTAAGAGGATTAAAGTCAATAGTCTTTGAGAAAAATGATTTTGCTGAGGGCACTAGTAGCAGAAGTACAAAATTAGCTCACGGAGGAGTGAGATACCTGGAAGCTGCAGTCAAAAAGCTAGATATCAATCAATTTAATCTTGTAAGAGAAGGGCTTAGAGAGAGATATAGAATTTTAAAAAATGCCCCCCATCTAGCACACTCTATCACTTTAGTAACCCCTCTTTATAAATGGTATGAGATACCTTACATGTATGTAGGTCTAGCCCTTTATGATTTGGTTTCTGGTAAAAAAAGGTTAGGTAGAAGTCAAATAGTTGGTAAAAAAGAGATTATGAAAATTTTCCCTTCCGTAAAAAAAGAAGGTCTCAAGGGTGGAGTTAGATATTTTGATGGCTCTTTCAATGATGCAAGAATGGCAATAGCGCTTTTACAAAGTGCAAAAGAAAAAGGCTGTGTTGTAAAAAATCAAACCGAAGTGATAAATTTCAAATATAAAGATGAAAAAATTATAGGCGTCGGTATAAAAGATAAAATTACAAATGAAAATCATGATATTTATGCAGATTGTGTTGTAAATGCTACTGGACCATTTTGTGACAATTTACGAAAATTAGATGACGAGAATGCACCTAATATAGTCGATACAAGCTCTGGCATACATATCATTTTAGATAAAAAATTCTTGCCAAATAACGAAGGGCTTATGATACCAAAAACAGAAGATGGAAGAGTTCTTTTTATGCTTCCTTTTATGGGAAAATGTTTGGTTGGAACAACAGATGAAGAAGCAAAAATACAAGAGCATCCTAAAGTCAATCAGAATGATATAGAGTACCTTTTGCGACATATCAAAAGATACTTTTCTATTGATATTAAAAAGAGTGATATTCTCTCTTCGTGGGCAGGTTTGCGACCTTTGATAATTAGTGGAAATATAAGCAGTACAAAGGAATTGGTAAGAGAACATCATATAGAGAGCTCAAACTCAGGTTTGGTTAGCATTGCCGGAGGTAAGTGGACTACCTATAGAGAGATGGCGGAAGACTTGGTGGATTATGTAGAAAATTTAATGAATAAGAAAAATCTACACACTTGCGAAACAATAGAGTATAAACTAGTAGGAAGCCAGGCAAATTTAAGTGATATTAAAGAAGAGTTGGATAAACTTGAATTGGAAAGAGAGGTTAAAGAGCATTTGCTTCAAACTTATGGCTCTCAGGCTTTGAAAGTTGTTGATTTTATAGAGAAATATGGAGCGAAAAGAATCCATAAAAATTATCCAATTTTGGAAGCTGAGATACGCTATAGTGTTGAACATGAATTTGTTTTTAATCCTTTAGACTTTTTAATCCGTCGCACGGGATTAGGTCTTATAGATTTGCAAGCTGCAAAAGATTCTGTGCAAAGTGTTGCTTTGGTATTAAAAAAGCAATTTGGTTGGAGTGATGAGACTTATGAGACAAAATTGCAAGAGGCAAAATTACTCCTAGATAATAGTATTTAGATTAATGTTGTAACCCAATTGTAACTTTATTGGTATATAATTGAGAATCAAAATTTTAAAAGGAGTAGAAATGAAGAGATTAACTACTGTAGCAGTTACGGCTGCTGTTTTATTGTCGGGAAGTTTAATGGCGCAACAAACGCTAAGAATAATTACTTGGAAAAGCTATACCCCTCAAGCATTAATAAATAAGTTTGAAAAACAAACTGGTATTAATGTTCAGATTACATATTCAAACAATGAAGAGATGATGGCAAAACTTCGTGCAACAAGAGGTTCAGGATTTGATTTGGCTCAGCCTTCGCAAGATAGAATTAGCTCAGTCCAAGCAAAATATAAGATTTATCAACCGATGGATTACTCAAAAATTGATACTGCTCAAATTATACCATCACTTTTAGCAGCTGTTAAGAAAAATACAAAAGTGAACGGCAAATCTTATTCTGTACCATTTTGTTATGGAACATCAGGACTCATAGTAAATAAAAAATATGCTCCTAATGTCAAAGACTATACTGCATTATTGAATCCTAAATATAAAGGAAAAATTTCTTATAGGCTAAAAAGACCTACTCTGATTGCAATTGCATTTGAAATGGGCGATAATCCATTTGCAAAATATTCTAATGCAAAGGCTTATGCAAAGCTTATGGATAAAGTTACAGCTACTTTGATAAAAGCTAAACCTTTAGTTTATAACTATTGGGCAAATGGAGATGCACTCTTAGGTATGTTAAGAGGTGGCGAAGTTACAGTTGCTATGGGTTGGGATAATGGCGGCTGGAAGCTACACAGTGAAAATCCAAATATTGACTTTGTTGTACCAAAAAGTGGAGCACTTGGCTGGATTGATACATTTACCATTCCTGCACATTCTCAAAATGTAAGTGGTGCTTATAAATGGATCAACTTTATGTTAAAACCAGAAAATGCTGGATTTTTTACAGATGAAAGTGGATATGCTTCTGCATCAAAAGGTTCTCTTGAATTTGTAAGTAAAGCAAAAAAAGATAATTTTACAAGATCTTTCACTAAAGCAGATATTGACAATATCAAATGGTATCCACCAGTTCCAACAGGGTTGGAAAAAATAGAAGGCAGAGATCTAGATTTGATAAAAGCAGCAGAATAAACCATAAGGAGAGATTTTCTCTCCTTCCCCCACAGGAATTAAGATGAATAAAGTTTTAGAAATTAAGAATATAAAAAAGAGTTTTGGTAATTTTAAAGCCGTAAATGGTATAACTTTTGATGTTGAAGAAGGAAAATTTTTTTCTATACTAGGACCTTCGGGTTGTGGCAAGACTACACTTCTTAGGATGATAGCTGGGTTTTTAGAACCAACTTCTGGTAATATATTGATAAATGGAAAAGAGATGATTGGCATTGCGCCTAATAAAAGACCAGTAAATCTTGTTTTTCAAAACCTTGCACTGTTTCCCATGATGAATGTTGAAGAAAATATAGCATTTGGATTAAAACGCCAAAATGTAGGAAAAAAAGAGATAAAACAAAGAGTGGCCTCAATGCTAGAGAAAGTGCGGCTAAGTGGATACGAAAAACACGATGTATCAAAGCTTTCAGGTGGACAAAAACAGCGTGTTGCAATAGCGAGATCGCTTGTTCTTGGACCTTCCATCTTGCTTTTGGATGAGCCTTTAGGTGCATTGGATTTAAAACTTCGAGAAGAAATGAAGATAGAACTTAAAAAATTACAAAATGAAATAGGCACAACTTTTATATATATAACACACGACCAATCTGAAGCTCTTGTAATGAGTGACACGGTAGCTGTTATGAATGCTGGGCAGTTTGAACAAATTGATACTCCTAGAAACTTATATTCAAATCCTAAAACTAGTTTTGTCGCAGGTTTTGTTGGTGAAACAAATAAATTTGAAGCCATCTTGCAAGAGAATTCTTTTGTAAAAACAAAAGAGGGGATTGGTTTTTTAGTAACTTTTGCAGATGATAATATAAAAGACAAATGTACCCTTTTTGTGAGACCAGAAGCAATCGCTTTATTTCCAAAGGCTGATGAGAAAGATATGAATTATTTTGATTTAAAAGTAAAAAATATACTTTTTGACGGTTCAAACACAAAAATTTTGGCAAGTATAAATAATATTGATAATGAAATAATGGTTTCTTTGCCACAAAATATAAAATTTGCCAATATAAAAAAAGGCGATGTTGTGCAAGCTGGTGTTCATAAAGATAATTGTAAGTGTTATATAGCATGAGTAAACATTTAAAACTAGGATTTTATGTCTTTTTCGTTCCTATATTTTTATGGCTATTTTTACTTATAATTTTACCTCAAATTGACCTTTTTCTAATGTCATTTAAATTTCAAAATGATGCAGGTAATACAGTGTGGGGTTTTGGGAATTATGAGTTATTTTTTACTGAAAAAGTGTATTGGCTAACTTTCGCTAGAACTGCAATATATTCTATTTTGGTTACATTTTTAACTTTTGTTATTACTTTTCCTATAGCTTTTTATCTCTCAAAAATAGTCTCTCCAAAATTTAAAGGTTTTTTAATAATCCTTATTTTGATGCCTTTTTGGGTCAGCGAACTTGTTAGAATTTATGGCTGGATGATACTGTTGCGTGAAAGTGGTGTTATAAATTACTTTTTGCTCAAATTTGGACTAATCCATGAACCCATACAGCTACTTTATAATAATGCAAGTATGATTTTGGGACTTGTTTATACTTCTATGCTTTTTATGGTAATTCCAGTACTATCTTCGCTTGAGGGCATGGATGACAGTTATATTGAAGCAGCTTATGATTTAGGTGCTTCAAAAAGAATAATATTTTTCAAAATTATTATACCTTACGCTGCACCTGGCATAGTTGCTGGTTCTATTATGGTATTTATGCTGACTTTGGGTGATTATTTAACACCAGATTTAATGGGTGGTAAATATTCACTTTGGTTTACTGAGCAAATTTACAATCAATTTATAGCAAGTTTTAACTGGAATCAAGGTGCTGCCTTTGGATTTTTACTCTTATCACTTTCTTCATTTGTTGTATGGATTGGATTAAAATTAAGCAAACAAAATCTTGAGGAGGCAGTAGCATGATAAGGTCACTTCCAAGATCCAAGGCTTACTCCATTAGTTTTTTGCTTTATGTTATAGCTTTTTACATCTTTTTGTTTGCTCCATTAGTGGTTACCTCTATATTGGCTTTTAATAATTCTAATTTTCCTACCTTGCCTTGGAATGGTTTTACGCTTGATTGGTTCTTTTCAAACACAAATCAAAGAGTAGGACTTTTCCATGACTCTTCAAATTTAAATAGTATTTTAATAAGTCTCAAGACAGCATTTTTTGTTACCATCTCCTCTTTAATTGTTGGTACAATGGGTGCATTTTTATTTGAACAAGAAAAATTTAGATTTAAACAAGCTTTATACTTTTTAGCCCTCACCCCACTTGTTATCCCAGGAGTAATTTTAGGTATTTCACTGCTTTTATCAACAAATTCTGCCGGTGCATATATTTATAATACTTTTGGTATAAATTTAACAATACTGACACCTAGTTTTTGGTTGGTTGTTGTGGGACAATTCTCTTTTATAACCACGCTTGTTTTACTTGTAGTTTCAGCTAGACTTAAAAAATTTGATAGGACTTTAGAAGAAGCGGCAGAAAATTTAGGAGCAACAAGGTTTGAGTCGATAAGATATATAACTATTCCATTTTTACGACCTGCTTTGATAGGATCTGCAGCAGTTGCTTTTATGATGAGTTTTGAAAACTTTAATACTACATTATTTTTAATAGGCTCGGATACAACTTTGCCTATAAATTTATATTTACAAGTAAGAGATGGCAGTACTCCTATAATAAATGCTATAGCATTTTTACTTATAGTGGTAACTTCTACGATAGCGGTTTTAAATTTAATTTTTACAAGCGATAAGAAAGAGTAAAATATGTCTTTTTGGGAAAATTTTGAAAAAAGTAAAAAGCTGATAATTGGCCACAGAGGTGCAAGGTCGATTAGACCTGAAAATACGATGTCAGCTTTTAGGGCAGCTATAGGAAGATGTGATTTTATAGAGTTAGATGTCGGCTTTACTAAAGATGGTGTTCCTGTTGTTATCCATGATAGTACACTTGAGCGAACTAGTAATGTAAAAGATTTTCCAGAATTTAAAAAACCTTATAAAGTTATAGATTATACTTATAAGCAGATATTGAAATTAGATTTTGGTTCTTGGTTTTTGAGAGATGATCCTTTTGAGACTATAAAAGATGGTATCGTTAAAAAAGAAGACTTAGAAGCCTTAAAAACTCAAAGAATTCCAACACTAAAAGAGGTGCTAAAATTTCTCAAAAAAAATAATTTTCCAGTGAATATAGAAATAAAAGATGCAAGTAGAACTCCATACGATCAAACGGCAGTAAAAAAAGTAATAGAAATCATAGAAGAGACTGTTATGATAAATTTAGTCTTACTTTCATCTTTTAAGCATAAATATTTAAAAGAAGCACATAAACTAAACCCAAATATTGATACAGCGGTTTTAACTGGAAAAAGCCATCCTAGGAACTTGGTGGAAAGTCTAAAGCGCTTGCATGTAAGAAGTTATAATCCTTCATTAAAAATCACAAATCCTGATTTAATTAAAAATCTAAACAATGCTGGAATTTTTGTAAATATTTTTACCGTAAATGACAAAAATGAAACGAATAAACTTTTTAAGGAAGGAGCTAAGTCTGTTTTTACGGATTTTTTAAAACCATCTTAAATTTTGCCTTCTAGCAAACCTCTAAAAATCTTAGTTGACAACTCTATTCTTTGTGCAAAACTGCTTTTTAGAGCTCGCTCACCTGCTGTGTGGTCTCCATCTCCAAATGGACCAAAACCATCAAGGGCTGGGGTTCCGTGTGAGGAGATGATATTTGCATCGCTTACCCCACCTCTTTTTTCGGTTAAAAGTTTAGCTCCGGTGTATTTTTCTATATTTCGCAAAAAAAGAGTTTGAGCTTCACTTTCTTCCATTACATCTCTTTGAATTCCGCCCGTCAGATAAGAACTAGTTCCTTGTACATAGGATTTTTTTACGATTTCATCTATAGCATTCAAAACTCTATCTCTTTCACTTGTATGAGTGTATCTTATCTCGAAAGTTAACTTAGCACAAGGCGATATTGTGTTTGCTCCAACGCCACCTTCTATTTTTCCTACATTTACTGTGGTTTCATCATCCAGATTTGTTAATTTTACTAATTCCTGTATCTTATAAGATGCTTCCAAATTAGCATCAATTCCTAGTTTATAATTATTTCCTGCATGAGCAGCTTTGCCTTCTATATCCAAATAAAATGTTCCTGCACCTTTTCTGGCCACAACAATTTCCAGGTTTTCTCCTGCTGCCTCATATACCATACAGCAATCATAATCTCTTGCGATTTTTGAGCTAACAAATTTTGAATCATCGCTCCCACCTTCCTCATCACTTACAAGCATAAAATCTATATTTTTTATATTGCCATATTCTTTATATGTGTTTCTAAGGGCTTCTATAGCGACAATATTTCCGCCTTTCATATCGCAAACACCTGGACCATATATCCACTCTTCATCCTCACTAAATTTTTCAAATGTACCTTTTGGAAATACAGTATCAATATGACCTAGTAAAAGAAGCTTTTTACCATCTTTTTTGGGAGAAATAAAAAGCAGGTGATTCCCTATCTCTTCTCGCTCAAAAACTTTACATGTAAAGCCCAAATCTGCCATTATGGATTTATAAATTTCTCCATTGGCATTTACACCATCTCTATTGTTGGTAAAAGAGTTAATCTCTATAAGTTCTTTTAATTCTTCAAAATTTTCCACTATTTGTGCCTTATTTTTTCGTAATTATAGTAAAATTTAAGTATAATTTGTCTTTAACTTTTGCTTTAATATGATATAAGGAGTTCTTGTGAGTAAAACTGTAGGTATTTGGATGTATCAAAATGGCGGTGGAGACAAGATAGAGGAAAAACTTGTATCTAAGTTAAGAGAAAGAGGAATAGAATCTATAACAAATCTAAATCTAAGAGATGCACTAGTAGCAGATGAGGAGATTTTTATAAAAAATGTTATTGTGAATGATTTGGATTTATTTTTTTCTTATAATGCGGGAGAGCAAACTCAGTATCAAGTATATTTATACAAAATAGTAAATACATTAATTCCTATGATAAATAGTTATAGTGCTTTTGAGCTGACTGAAGATAAGCTTCAAACATCATTTGCCCTTAAAAGCCATGGTGTTTCCTCTACTGACTTTAGACTTTGCCATAGAGATGATACAAAAGACTTAAGAAAATTCATTCATGAGTGGAAAAAAATGGTTTATAAACCAGTAGATGGCTGGGGCGGAGTAGGTCTTACTAAAATAGAAAGCGAAGAGTCTCTAAATATGCTGATACCATTTTTAAATCAAATGGATTTAAGATTTTTATATGTTGAAAAATTTATAGATTATGATAATAGTGATTTTAGAGTAGAGATTGTTGATGGAGAATTTATCTCTTGTTATGGAAGAAGGGCTCCCAAAGATAGTTGGAAAACAAATATTACTAGCGGAGGTTCTGTATTTTTAAGGGAAGCGGATGATAAACTGATTGATTTAGCCAAGAGGGCAGCAAAAGTAACAGGACTTGATATAGCAGGAGTTGATATCATATATGATAGAGAAAAAGAAGAGTATGTAGTTTTGGAAGTAAATGGAATACCAGCATTTGCAACACCAGAGCAAGAAAAAATGGGACTAGATTTTAATGCTAAAAAAATTGAGAAAATAGTCGAATTAATTGAGAAAAAAGTAAATGAAGGATAAAAAATACTCTACACAAAGTGTAAGCTTTAGTGAGAGGAATTAGATAAAAATACTCTACACAAAGTGTAAGCTTTAGTGAGAGGAATTAGATAAAAAATACTCTACACAAAGTGTAAGCTTTAGTGAGAGGAATT
>CAZYTB010000003.1:48119-49604 GCA_964650375.1 uncultured Campylobacterales bacterium
GAGGAATTAGATAAAAAATACTCTACACAAAGTGTAAGCTTTAGTGAGAGGAATTTTTATTGGGCTTTGCCCAAAAAAAAGGAGAAATTAAGTGAAAAGTAAGAAATTACCAAAATTAGGGTTTTTGTATTTAGATTTCGTATTGAGATTTTTTGATTATTCAAATTTTAGAGGATGGCCAAATAAAATAGAGGCTGTAACATATCATTGGAAAAATGATAAAAAAAGATTTATAAAAGAAGTAAAAAAGAAGAAAATCGATGTTTTGATAGGAAATATTCCTGCAACTGCCTATGAAGCATTTAGAGAGATTGCAAGAGAGCTTCCACATGTAAGGTTTATTCCTTCTTTAGATACTCAATTTTCAAATAAATCAAAAGAAAATGTTACAAGATTTGCTTGGAAATATAAGCTTCCAATTCCTAAAACTCATATATATTATGACAGAACTAAGGGCTATGAATTTTTAAAATCTACGGCTTATCCAAGAATTGTGAAAAGAAGCTACGGACCATCAAATTATGGTGGATATTTTGTGCATAAGGTTGACAACAAAGAAGAGGCGATAGATTTATTTGATTCTAAAAAATATCACCCTATTTATATCCAAGATTTCATTCCAATGGAAGCCGATATCAGAGTTATGCTTATCGGACATAAACCAGTCTGTGCATTTTGGAGAAGAGCCCCTGAGGGCGAATGGCTGACAAATACAAGTCAGGGCGGAAGTATGGATTATGCCGATGTTCCTAAATCTGTTCTGGATTTGGCCGTTAAGGTAAGTAAGGCTGCCAAAGCTGAGTATTGGGCTTGTGATGTGGCTTATGGAAAAGATGGAAAAGTGAGGATTTTGGAGTGTGCGACTGCATTTGCTGCATTTCCATACATAAGGGACTGGATAGGTCAATATCTCATGTGGAGTCTAAGTGAAGGAAAGATGAAAAAACCTCATATTCCTATGTTTAACTGGGAAGAGTTGGGCAAGATAGACAGTTCACTCCTTAGGACTATGAGACATATCGCCTTTGGCAAATATACTCCAAGTTATGACGGTGCGTATTTTGGTGATAAAAAGAAAATTCATGGCGATGGTGAATACTATATACACGAACTGGATGAGCAGTATCCTATGTTTGATATAACTCCTAGGGATTATGAGGAGTGGCCAAGCGAGAAGTGGAACTATCAAGACAGATTTCCGTTTAAGAGCATAAAGTCCATGGAAGTTGAAAATATAGAGAATTTTGATGCCATAGAGAGCGGAGATGAAGCGTCACCTGAGATTATCATCACAAAAGAGGATTTGGAGGAGCTTTTTGAAGGCATAAAAGGGCTAGGAGCTAAAAAAATCGAGGATATATTTGAAAAATTCAGCGAAGATGAGATAGTGGAAAATCTGGAGTTTGAACCACAGAGATTTTCAGAGATAAAAGGTATTAAAGATAAAACAGTAGAAAAAATCGTAAAAGACTGGGTAAAGTTTAA
>CAZYTB010000004.1:0-28348 GCA_964650375.1 uncultured Campylobacterales bacterium
TGACTCTTTTATCTAATTTTTTCTCAAGTTTCTTGTTTAGTTTTTTAGTGGCATTATATACCTTTACTTTAGAAAAGCTTTAAATGCCATATTTATTATAAGTATTTGTAAAATTAAAAGCCCTATATATAAATCATAAACTTGTATTTGTTTATCATAGATATTAAAATACTCTAAAATCTTATAAAAAACATAAGAAAAAACCAAACCGACAAGATATCCCTTTTGTTTCATAATATCTGTAAAGGAGATGATTTGTGTTTTCTTAAGAGTGATAGTTTCTATCCTCACAAGATAACTTCCAAATACAAAAGTAAGTTGATATCCCACATAAACTATCAATGCACTTTTGTATGAATAATTAAGTATTAAAAAGGAAATGATAAATATAAGAACGCAAAACTCAACAAATAAAGTAATATAAAAAAATGATTTCACATTCATGATTTCTTCATAATGTTTAGCAAGCCAAATCATGCCAAGAGCCAAAAATATCCCACCAACAGAAAAAATAGAAGGTTGCAGTGGAGTATATAAAACAAATATACTCCCCACACTAAGCCCCAAAAACAGGGAATTTAAAAATTTATAATATAGATAACTTCTTACATGTAAAGATTTCAAAACTTAGCATTAACTCCAACATATAAACTTCTTCTAGCTGTGGCATAGCCATATACACTTTGATACTCTCTGTCCAATAAGTTATTTATTTTAAAGAAAGTATCCCAAGTATTATTTATTTTATAATCAATATTAGTATTTAAGACAAAGTATCTGCCTGTATCAACATTTGTGGCAGGCCATATAGAAAAATCCTGATCAGCTCTTGAGCCGATATATGTTCCATTTGCACTAATGCTGAAATCTTTAATGAGAAAATATGTTGCATTTAAGCCAATTTGATATCTAGGTCTGCGAAGTAATCTTTTGCCATCTTTATCTTTAGCATCAATATAAGTATAGTTTGCACCAAATAACAATTTATCAAAAAGCATTTGTTGATATGAAATTTCAATACCTTTTAAAGTTGAAGTTCCATTTATATTGATATTTTTACCGGGTGTCGGCCAAGGTGCATTATCCCAAACTATCATATCTTTGATTTCATTTCTAAAGAGATTTATACCTAATCCAAAGTATTTTAAACCTACATTATAACTCATAATTTTCTCTGGTTTTAAATCAAAATTACTAGCTCCCCAAATATTAATCATATCCATCATATTTGGCGTTTTATAGCCAGTTCCCACATTTGCATATATATTAAAATTACTATTAATAGAATATTTAGCTCCCAATTTGCCAGTTACTTTATTGTCAAAATCACTAAAATAATCATAACGCAGGGCTTGAGATAACACTAACTTGTCAAAATGAAAAATATTATTTACGAACAGCGCCTTATTTGTATCTTCTTGTTTTTCTTCACTACTACCAACTTGTGTGTAGTTTATTTTTCTTTTTTCATAATTTACGCCAATTACAAATGAATTTTTATGTCCATACCTAAGGGTGTCTTTTATCTCTAGAGATGGTATTTTACCCACTGAATCATTGATTCCATAAGTAACATCTAGCTGTTTGTTGTGAAAATAACTCTGAGAAAGTGTAGTTTCTATAGTATTTCGACCCATGTAATATTTATATTTTAAATATCCAAATTTTCCACGGTAATCTGCACGGGCTTGTGTGTCTGGGCCACTTGTATCATAATTTGTAAGTGAATTTATATCGTGATAACCAAGCTCTACATGATTAAACGAGTTGAGCCAATAACCAGCTTTAAGATTAGCAGTAGTATTTCTATATGGATCTTTTTCATATTGATCTATGTTAGATCCTTTTGGAGCTTGTGCGCTAAAACCATCTTGTGTCACTCGTTGAACCCAAAGCATAACATTATATTTGTGTGTCCTTTTAGATAATGAGGTCGACAAGCTTCTGTATTTATAGCTTCCTGCTTCCGCAGTAATTTTGCTATGTGTGCCAACAATTGCACTTTTAGTGATTATGTTGATTACTCCTGCGGCTGCATCAGCTCCCCATACACCACTCTGAACACCTTTTATGACTTCTATCCTATCAACATCATCAACTAATATATTGCTTAAGTCTGCCCCTGAAGTGTTTGTAGGGTCATTATATCTTACACCATCTATCAAAACCAATGTATATTTGTTTGAAAAACCTTGTAAGAAAAGACTAGTGGATTCTCCTAATCCGCCACTTCTGGTAAAGCTAATTCCGGGTAATAATTGTAATGCTTGAGCAACTGTAGTAAAACCTTGAAGTTTTATCTCTTGCGAAGTGATGATATCTATATTGTCTGTTATATTTGTTGAGCTGACAAGACTTTTTGACGCAGTGTATATTTTTGATTTTTTAGTTTTAATCTTCTTTGAGATTATAACAACTGGTGCCTCTTCCTGTGTGGGTGTTTCTTCCTCGTCTAAGCTATACTCATCTTGCTTTTGGACACTACTTTGTGAATCACCATAACTAGCGGTTGTGCTAGCTAAAGTTACAGTGGTGCTAAGAGCAAGAATTGCAGCAAGTGAAAAATACTTTCCACGAAACCCTCTTGGACTTTTCATATTTTTTCTCCTAAAATAATGTGAATTGAAATTATATTCAAGTATTACTTAAAATTACGATATAATGTATATAAAACAGAGAAAGAAAAATATCGCATAACTGCGAAAGGAGAAAAACATGAAATACAATGAATTAACTCTAGATGAAGAAAAAGTAATTATAGATAAGAGTACCGAGATGCCAGGTACTGGAGAATATGATTATTTTTTTGAAGATGGCACATATTATTGCAAAAGATGTAACGCACCATTATTTAATTCAAACTCAAAATTCAAATCAGGATATGGTTGGCCAAGTTTTGATGATGCCATCGAAGGAGCTATAAGCGAAATACCAGATTTGGATGGTCAAAGAGTTGAGATTGTTTGTGCAAAATGTGGAGCACATCTGGGTCATGAATTCAAAGGAGAAGGATTCACGCCAAAAAACACTAGGTATTGCGTAAACTCTATCTCTCTAAAATTCGAAAATGACTAAATACTAAAATATAAAGCTTCTTTATGATGTAAGACCATAGCCGTTGTACTTTGTTCAGGGTGTATTTGAAAAGTTTCACCAAGTTCTATTCCAAATTCTTCAGGTTTCAGTAAATCAAATATAACTTTTGAATCACTAAGTTCTGGACAAGCAGGATATCCAAAGGAATACCTACACCCTGTATATGCTCTCATTTGTACATCTTTCAAGGCGTGTCCTTCATTTTTTGCAATTCCAAGATCTAGTCTTATTTGTTTATGTACAATTTCTGCTAATGCTTCGGCTATTTCTATGCTTATTCCGTGAATTAGATGATATTCTTTAAAATTACCCTTTGCATAAAGCTCTTTTTCATACTCACTGAAACGACTTCCGGCACTTACACATGTAAAGGCAACTAAATCGTCTCTATCGTTTGCAAAAAAATCACTCAAACATCTGAAAGGTTTTCGCTCCTGTCTTGGAAAGTCCAAAATGTGAGTGATATCTTCAGGATTTAGTGGCTCTTTATTTATCTTATTTTCATTAAAATAACCCCTCTTCTCATCCAAAATATATAACTTGTTTTTATCGCTTCTACAAGGATAATAACCATATATCACAGTAGGCTCAAAAAGTCCTTTTTGCTCTATTTCAACTTTCAACTTTTCATAAAGTGGCCATAAAACATCATCCCTCTGCTTTTGTTTTGCTTCTTTGCTCATACCTTTTCCGCTATATCCCCAAGCGCGGGAAAATAGTATCTTATGATTTATCCATTCATACGCTATTTGGCTGATATTTGTTTTTAGTACTCTTCTACCCCAAAAAGGAGGTGTTGGAATTTCAATATTACGACTTGGCATTTTAATTTCTTCATAAGGAGGCATTTTCACTTTTGTCTTTTTTGCTTTTAATACCTCAGCATCCACTTTTACTCTTCCAAAATCAGTATTAAAATCGCCTTTCTCTATCCTAGTCATAGCCTCTATGCCCTCAAATGCGTCTTTACAGTAAAATATAGGTCCATCATAAATAGGTCTGCAAAAATCTTCTATAAAGTTATCTGTCAAAGCAGCCCCTCCCAACAAAATAGGAACTTTAAGACCAATTGATTGCAATTTTTCCAGGTTTTCTTTCATGACATTTGTAGATTTTACAAGTAAACCGCTCATACCTATAGCAGTTGCCTTATGTTCGTTATAAGTTTTTATGAAATCATCAATATCTACTTTTATACCTATATTTACAACTTTAAAACCATTGTTTGAGAGAATTATATCTACTAAATTTTTCCCAACATCGTGCACATCACCTTTTACAGTTCCAAGTACAAGCGTTGTTTCACTCTCTTTGTCGATTTTTGGAAGATATGGATTTAGATAATCAACACTTGCTTTCATCACTTCAGCAGATTGAAGCACAAATGGAAGTTGCATCTGACCGCTTCCGAAAAGCTCACCGACAACTTTCATAGCATTTATCAAAATCTTATTTACTATCACTTCGGGTGCTATTTTATCTTTTACTCGCTTTAATAACGGCATCATCCTGTCTTTATCACCGTCGATCAACAATTTTACCAACTTTTCTTCATCACTAAGCTTCAAAAATGCTTCATTTTCTTCATCTTGATTTACTTCTTTTATATCAGAGAAGTAATCAATAAATTTAAAAAGAGGATCACCCTCGCTTCTATTGTTAAATAGTAAATCTTCACATATTTTTCTTTGTTCATCATTTATTTTATGCATAGGAATTGTATTTTTAACATTTATGATAGCCATGCTAAGCCCTGCTTGAACACAGTGATATAGAAATACAGAATTCAGATATTCTCTGGCATTTTTAGCCAATCCAAAAGAGATATTTGAAACACCAAGCACAAATCCCACCTCAGGATGCATCTGGCTAAATTCTTTTATAGCATCTATAACATCAACAGCCGCAGTAAAATACTCTTCGTCACCACTACCAACGGTAAAGGTAAGAAGGTCAAAAACTAAATCTTGAGAGTCAATTTCATGCTTCTTTGTAGCTAATTCATAAATTCTCTGAGCTATTCTTATCTTATCGTCTTTTGTTTTTGCCATGCCGATTTCATCGATAGTCAAACAAACCAAAGCACAGCCAAATCTTTTAGCAAGTGAGCAAACTCTATCAAATTTCTCAATTCCATCTTCAAGATTTACAGAGTTTATGATGGGCTTTCCACCTATATGTTTGAGTGCAACTTCAAGAGCATTTACTTGTGTGGTATCTGGCATAAGTGGCAATGATATCTTTTGAGTGTATCTGCCGACTACTTCACTCATATCGCGACTTTCATCTCGTCCGGCAAATCCAACACTCACATCTATCCCATGTGCTCCACTTCTTACTTGTTGCTGTCCAACAGAGAGAGTTCCATCATAATCTTCACTTAAAAGTAAATCTTTAAAAGCTTTTGAACCTGTAGCGTTTGAACGCTCTCCCATTAAAAATGGAGCTGGGTTCTGTTTGATAGTCCTTGTTTCAAACAAAGAAGCTAAAGAAGTAGGATAACTTCCTTTTGGAGCAAGAGGAACTCTACCCTCCACTTTTTTAGCCAACGCCAATATATGTTGAGGTGTAGTCCCGCAACATCCACCTAAAATACTAACACCATCATACTGTAAAAAATTCTCTTGAAATTTAGCAAACTCATCGGGTCCCATTGGATAAAAAGAGTAACCTCCCCTATTTTGAGGAAGTCCCGCATTTGCGTGTACACTTATAGGTTTGCTCCAAACAACACTGAGAGTTTTTACATGTTTATCGATTTGCTCAGGTCCAGTCCCACAGTTAAAACCAAGACTTAAAATATCAAAAGGCTCAAGTATGGTAGCAATCGTCGTAGCATCAGTTCCGATAAGCATAGTTCCTGATAATTCAATCGTAGCCGATACCATGATAGGAAGTTTAATATTATCTTCTGTTTGAGCGTCTTCTATGGCATGCAATGCTGCTTTTATCTGAAGTGGATCTTGAGCAGTTTCTATCAAAAACAGATCAACACCACCTTCAATCAAACCAAATGCAGCCATCTTGTAGCCATCATACATGTCATCATAACTAATATGCCCAAGTGATGGTAACTTGGTACCAGGCCCAAGTGCTCCCGCACAAAAACGAGGTTTTTGCTGTGTTGAAAATTCTTTACAAGCCTTTTTTGCTATCTTCGCACCATCTTTTGCTAATTCAAGTGCACGAGAGCTAATCCCATAATCGTCCAAAACCCATGGAAGAGCTCCAAAAGTATTTGTCTTTATGATATCCGCTCCAGCCTTTAAGTAACCCTCATGAATACCCATGATAATTTCTCTACATGTAGAGTTTAAAAGTTCATTGCATCCCTCAAGTTCACCAGCCCAAGCATCTTTAGGTATATTTGAGCTTTGTATTTGAGTACCCATAGCACCATCAAGTATCAATACTTTTTGTTTTATTAATTCTTTTATATTTGTCAAAAGATTATCCTATTGTTTATTAGTGATAGAGTATCAAATTATTCTTGAAAATCTACTAAATATCGGTATTGATTTTTTACAAAAAATAGCTACCGCATTTGACAAGAAAATTGAGATTAAAGTTGCATAAATAAAATAATGCTAAAGCTCAATTTTCAATTTATCACAAACATAATCAAAAGGTATTCTTTCTTGTTCTAGCCTAAAATCAGTGCCATAAAAATTATTTTGTATCCTGTTATACACTTTTTGTTCATCATCATTTAGATTTTTTAACTCTTTAAAATTGTTTTGATTTTTTTCATCTTCAACACTAAAATTTTTAAAAAGTTCTATAACTTCTTTATTCATAAAAATAGATTTTATATAGCTAAAATAGCCCCTTACTTGTGATAGTATTGCAAATCCGTCTTTATCTATATCTCCCCAATAATAGATATTTTTATTTCTCATCCACTCAACATTTTTTAAAATACCCACTTTATAACCATTGCCGAAGATAACTATGGAATTTTTTATCTTTGGAAACGAAAGTGTGGTTATTTGATTTTCAATTATAAAAATATTTTTACATGTAAGATTTAACTTTTCAAATTCATTTACAGGAAGTGTTATGTCGCTTAATCCTGCTACCTTTAAGACATTATCTAAAACCCTAAATCTGACCTGGGGGAGTGGATATTTAAGACCATATTTTCTCTCAAATCCATAATTATTTAAACCAAAAATTGAATCATTAAATTCATTTTCTTTTAATATGTTTAAGAATAGAAGATCCAATATATTTTTATTTTTCTCAACAAACTTGGTATCAACTCCTTTTATGGCCAACTCTCTTATATAAATATTTGGATTTGGATTTGTTGCGAAAAAATCACAAATGCTTAATAGCTTGTCCCAATTATCCAGATTTTGAATTATTATTTTTGGCTTAATGGTGAGCAATTTTTTTAATACTTCATACTTTTGTGTTATTTTGTCATAATTTTTTACAAATTCATTAAATTCATCTTCTTTATTTATGAACTTTAAAAACTCATCTCTATCACTAAATATTGTCTCAATAGGCAAGTTTTGAGTACCAATATTTTTAAAATTAAACTTTTTATATTGAAGGCTTACTTTTAATTTTTTAAGCTCATCTATCTCTTTTAAAACAGTTTTGTATTCTCTTTGAATATCACTTTGTTTTAATTTTTTAAGTTTTATGACATGCGGGAAAATTTCTCTTTTTTCTATAAAAGCAATAAAAACTTTTGAGCTGTCATAAAGCCTGTTTGCCTTTGAAACAATTTCTAAAATATCAAAAAACTTAGCCATTATTTTTTATTCTTTTGATATTCTTCTATAGACATGCTCAACAATGAAGAGTGCATACCGTCAGGATTTGCTACAAAGTGAACACTTTTTACAAACGGTTCTATCACATTGATTTTTTGTTTTGGAGTTATTACTAAAAGCTGAAGTTTTAGTTTTTCAAATAATTTTAGAGCATACTTCGTACTCTCATCACTTCCACGACCAAAGGCTTCGTCAATCATCACAAACCTAAAAGATCGACTCTGGATTTTATCGTGTTCTACACCAAATTGAAAAGCTAAAGATGACGCTAAAACTGTATATGCTAGCTTCTCTTTTTGTCCACCGGATTTGCCACTACTATGTGCATAATACTCTTTTTCGCTTCCGTCACTAAAATACCTCTCACTTGCAGCAAAGTTAAACCAGTTTCTAACATCTGTTACTTTTTGTGTCCATTTTTTATCTAAATCTACATAATTTTCTCTACCGTTAAATCTATCTATGATTTTTTTAATCTCCATGAATTTTTGCTCATCATAACTATTATTGGTCTCGATTGAACCTGCTGTCGCACTTTTAAGGCTCTGTTTAAAATCTCTTATATCTATGTCCATGCCCTGCTCTGCTATGAGTTCCACAAAAGTACCATCATTATATTCTATATCTTTGAGTGAACTGTTTATCGCAGCTATCTTATTTTTTATCTCACTGCTTTGATGCTCCAGCTCCTCTTGAATAAGCAAAATATTTCGTATAGTCCCTTCTTTAAAAAGTTCATTAAATCGCTTCTCCCATTTAGGTAAATCATCTTTTTTTAGTTCAACCAGCTTTTGTGCAAAATCACCTAAAGATTCAAGCGATGCATCAAAATCTTTTGCAACAGTTGGAAACTCTCCTACATATTCACTCATCAGTTTTATAAGATTTACACTAACCCTTCTTATTGATTCATGCAAGGAGTTTATTTTTGTCTGAATAGTTGTTCTTATGGTTGATTGTTGGATTTTTATGTTATTTAGATTTGACTTTTGGGCTATGTTTGATAAAAAAAGTTCATCTATTTTCTCTTTTATATTTTCTAACTCATTACCGTTTTCCAAAATATCGTTTAACTCTTTTTTTCTATTTGTATAGTTTTGTATATATATCTCTATTTTGCCAATATTTTTAGAGATATTTTCAGCTTTTGAACTTTCATTTTGCAGTTGTTGTTCTATTTTCTCTATCTCTGTTTGAAGAGTTTTTATAATATCTGAACTCTTTTGGAGCGCCTCTTTCTCACTCTCTAACTCATCAATTTTTTTGCTGACACTATACCAATCTATCTGCGAAAATTCTTTATAGTTTAAGATGTCTCTTAGAGTATCTCTTTGTTTTTGAAAATCTCTCTCTTGCTCTTGTAGATTAACTATTTTAGCCTTTAAAAAATCAATCTTATCTATAAAGTTTTGATACTCATCTTGAAGAGATTTTAGTTTTGCTAGATTATCCCAACCTAGAGCCCATCTTTGTTTGTTGTTTATATCAAATCTATCATCTTTTTCATGCCTCGATAAACTTGTTTTAAATTGCCCATTTATACTTAGTGCTTTTTTAAATCTTTTAAACTCATCCAAGCTCAAAACACACGGAATGTTAAACCTATCATTTAACATATCTTGAACTTGTTCAAATAAAAATGAGTCAGCTTTTATCTCTATTTTTCTTATAAGCGAATTGTTTAAAATATCTACAAAATTATCTCTTTTAGAGTTTTTTAACACCTTTAGATAAACGAGTTTCCCTTTAAGATTTGTTTTTTCAACATAGGAGACAACTTCATCATAATACTCCTCCCTCACTAAAAGCGATAAAGCAAAACTATGCAAAACCCGCTCAATTGCACCCTCCCACTTTTTATCGACGACACGGATAAGTTCACCAACAAAAGGGAGTTTCTCACTCTCCAACCCAAGGCTTAATGCCATATCATCTCTTATTTTTGAGACTCTTTGAGATATATTTGATGGATTGTTTTTCAGATAAGTTATCTCTAACTCTAATTCGCTTGCACTCTCTTCATATCTTTTTTGGGAAACACCATTAAAGACTCTATCGTTTTGAACATTTGTCAGTTTTTTATCCAAACTATCAAAACTTTTTTTTGCATCATTCATATTGTTTAAAAATCTATGCTCATTTGAGACAGTTGGCAGTTCTAGAAATTTTGCCAAATCATTATAGTCCTGATTTTTCGCTTTTTTATTTTTAAGATTAGTAGTATGCACTTTTATCTCACCATCAATTGCATTGAGTCTGTTTCCACCGTTTTGTTCTAGTTGTATTTTTAACTCCAACTCTCTTTGTCTTAAACTCTTTAACTCCTCATCTACTTTCTCTCTGTTTGAGTTTGCCTTTTTAAATTCTATCTCTAACTCTTCTATTTTAGAACTTACCAGCTCAATCTCAATATTGGCAAAGTACTCACTCAAAGTTTCTCTTATATTTTCATTTTCATCTTTTAAAAGGAGTTCTTTTTCATATTTTTTACCCTCTTTATCTATAGGAATTAAACGCTCTATTTGTCTTTTTGCACGAAGTACAGAGTTATGCGCATGGTTTAAATCGCTAAAATTTTTACAAAGCTCATCAATCTTTTTATCAATATCGCCTTTTTCCAACATGTGAATTCGTATAAATGAGGTGAGATTTCCTATCTCTTTTAGTGAAACAGTCTGATAAAAAAGGTTTAGTGCTTGATCATTTTTAATTCCCATCAATCTTCTAAAATCTTTGGAATAATCCTTAAAACTATCATACACATTTGTAAAAGGTGTGATTCTAAGTCGTTTTTTCAGCTCTCTGGCATCTTTAAAATCAAAAAAGTTTTCTTTGATGCTAAGTCTATTTTTAGATACCACAAAAAATTTATATTCTTTCGAGTTTGAGATATAAAAAAATTGGGCCAGAGTTACACTCTCATCAAAACCATCATTAAAAAAATGAGCGAGTAAAACCGTAAAGCCGTCTTCATCTCTGAGAGATATCGCTTTTGAACTGTTATAATTATCATCTTTTGAACTTTTATACTCTCCTACTATATATGAACGAAGCGTCCTCTCTTTACTCCCTGCTCCTGCTGCTTTATTGTAGATTATCTTTTGATGTGGAACCAACATGGTTGTGAGCGCATCAACTATGGTTGATTTTCCTGAACCGATATCGCCTGTTAAAAGTGCATTTGTTTGGTTCAAATCAAGTGAAACTATAGAGTTATTGTAAGTTCCCCAATTGTAAAATTCGAAATGAGAAAGTCTAAATCCGGTTAAACTATCATCAGTTGCAAAATCAAATCTTAACTCCATTTGTCGCTCTTTTTATACTCTTTTAGTTTCTCGTCAAAATTTTTAAGCCAAGAAGCATCTACGAAAGCTTTAAGTGATCGCTTTATCTCATAATTATCCTCTTGATTTTTGAGTTTTTTTAAAAATCCAAGCTCTTCAACTTTTTTAATAGTGCTATCAATATCTTTAAAAACCTTAACCTCATTATAATTTTGTGGCAAGTAAAGCAATAATTCTTTTTGAATATCTTCTTTTGAGATAACAACTCTAGTGCTTTCATTTTGCATATCAAAATCAACTATCTCCTTTCTAAGCAAAACACACAAAAGTGAAACTTTATAACTAAGTTCTCTTTTTTGGATAAGCCTTGGTACTATCTCATTTTCCTCTTCATACTCTATATTTTTCAAATAAGCATAACCCTCACTCTCATCTACCAAAATATCTAAACCTATAACTTCAAAATACTCCTTTATCTTAGCAAAACTATTTTCTATAAGCTCAGCCCACGCTTTTTCATTCTCATCCTTATAAAAAATACCCTTCAAAAGTATGATTATCGCCACTCTCGCATCTATATTCATCTTTACTCTCTTACAAAAATTATTTTTGGTAGTTTTACAAACTTTTCAAACCCATAGGCATCTTCTATTTTCACACTCTCAAAGGAATTTTCATCTAAAAGTACACTTGAGCTATTTTTCGCGATAGATAGATATCCAACTAATTCTGCTATACCTTTTTTTATGGTAAATTTTTCAGCTATATCTTTTATGCTGCATTGCGGTTTATAAAGGAGTATCTCGTTAATATTTCGTTTTAAGCTTTGCTCATCTACAAAAAATATATCATAAAATGAATTCATATCTATCTCTATTTCATCTTCAACAAGCTCTTGTTTAAATTCGCTTGCTTTCTTTATCGTATAAAGCGATTTTTCAAAAACCATATCTACTTTTACTCTATTATCATCCATCATTTCAAAATTTCTATTGGTTGGCAAATTGTCTTTTATCTCTATTGCTGATTTTTGGATTGTCTTACAAAGCTCTAAAACTCTTCTGTTTTCAATCCATACTCTATCATCTAAAAATCGTCTTAATTGCTGTATAAGTTTTGATGAAACCTGAGAGATTTTAGCACCGCTTTGAAGCAGGCTGTATTTTAAATCTTTTAGTTTTTTATCTTTATCAAACTCTTTGATAGTATCTATTTTATATAAATTTTCAAGTAAATTAGAGAGTTTTTGGCTCTTTTGTGCATCAGTCAAAAGTTGCCAAAAAGCAAAAAAGCTTTTACCTTGGTCGCTTTCTCTGATACTATCTTCTATCTCAAATATAGAGCTTAAAACTGCACCTTTTGCATCTTCTTGAGTGATTATATGCTCCATAGCTTTTATATTTAAATCTCTAAAGTTATACTCTATTTCACTAAAATCATACTTGAGTTTTCGCACTATCTCATCTATTTGCATGAAATGTTCTTTTATACGAGAGTTATCAAATCTTAAATCTTGTTTAGATTTTATTGCCTCTATTTGGGCATCTATCTCATTTTTTTGAAATTGTAGTTTTTGTATCCTCTGCTCATCATCAAAATTAGTTTCAAACTCCAACTCCTCTAAAAGCTCAAAGACTATGTTAAATTTAGACCGACTGCCAACAAACTCTTTTTTCTCCAAACCTTCTAAAAATTCAAGTGCTTTTTGTACATGTGGAGTAAGCTCATAGAGTGCCTCATCTTCATTTGAGTGATATTTTCTAAGATAAGCATTTCTATCATTTGAAAAATCATCAAGATACTCTTTTGCAGATTTTGGAAAAATATTATCATAACTTTGATTTATATCATAAAGGTAATCATCAAGGTGTTGAAGTATAGCAGAGTGCGAAATCGCCAAGTTTCTTTTTTTGATAAAAACAAAATGAAAAAAAGAGAGAGTAAAAGCAACATTGTCGCTATTTAAAATTTTAATAGTTTGGTTATTCTCTTTTAAATATTTAAGATACTCATACTTCACAAATTTTGCTACTCCAAAAATTAGATAAAAGATAATATCAAATATCTCATGAATAACAAATAAAAGATGTCAGAGATAGCTAGGTTGCGCAAGAAGTTTATTTTTTGAACACAAACAAATGCTCGTGCATGATGAGCAAAAAATTATACTCTTTTGATTTATTTACCCAAAAGCCGGTAGCCTTACAATTATGTTGATGCTTGATTATGTCTTCTTTTAGTTCAAAACCAACTTTTAAAAACCTTTGCAATACCTTAAATGCCAATGGCTGATACATCTTCTCTCTTCTAGTATCGCCTATCAAAATAGCACAATATTTATCTTTTTTTAAAACTCTATAAAACTCAAGTGCCACTTTTTCCATCTCATCACAAAACTTATCCAAATCATGTATATTTGATAGATCTTCTGCTATTTGTTTTTCTGAATATTTAATAATATCTGCATAAGGTGGATGATTTAAAATAAAATCTATACTTTCATCTTTTAGCATTTTTTAAGATTATAATAATGAAATTGTTTACTTTTAAGTTCAATTCCTATAATCTCATCAAAGGTTGTACTTTTTAGATATTCTAGATTTAGTTTTAAGTTTTCAAATGCTTCATTGACATTAAAACCTCTTTCAAAACCTATCACTTGCATATTTTCTATATCAGGAATATCAGATTCACTATTTGGCTGAAATGTCATTCCTTCAAAAGTTACAAATATAAAATCTTTTATGGTTTTGTCTGATATTTGTAAAAATTCATGATAAGCTTCAACTTTACCTTTAAGAAACTCATTAAGAGCAAATTTCTCACTATCTTCAATTTCACATCCATAAGGATTTATAAATTTTTCGCAATCTATAATTTTATTTTTGATTTCATTTGTATCTACATGACTTAAGTTAGATTCAAATAACATTTTTTCAAGAAAACCTTTGGCCATTAACTTAACTGTTTCTGGATATAAATCTTGTAAATTCTCTTCTAGTGCAAAGTTTACTAGTAAAGTATTTTTTTCAAATACTTCATATTCTATTTCAGTACAGTCAACATCATATAAACTATCATCTTCTGTAAAATCTTGGCAGATAATTCCAAATGGGAAGTAAAATTCTGGATTCTTATTTAAATATTTTAAAATATTTAAAACTTGTTTTCTTGTTATTTTCATTTATTGCCTTATTTTATATTTTCCAGGACTTTCAAATTTTAGATAGTCTTTATCTCTTAAAATTTGTAGTTGTTGCCTTATTTTTGCTTGAATATTGTTATTTTCAGGGTGTTTTATTTTTAAGTAGTTTTCAAAACTATACAAATCACTTAAACTAAAACTATTTTCACCAATCCTTTCAATACATTGCATAATATCAAGCAACCAGCCTTTAGCTTGAATATTGTTAGACTCTTTTAAAAATAAAGTTTTATTCCAATCATTAAGTACTTTACTCTTACTTATTATTTCTTTATCTTCTATATAAAATATTTTACCCGAGTTTGGAATACCTGATATATCTATATTACACATAATGTAATTAGGACGATTAGGTATCCCTTTTTTTCTTGGAATAATTATATTTGGCGTAAAAAAGTAATTTGGAACAGCACAAAAGTTTATTACATCAAAATTATCTTTATCATAATTTAAAAAATAAAAATTTGGATTATTATTAGTGTTAATCCTTTCTATCATAGTAATATAAGCACCATCTGGAACCGTTTTACCTAGACTTTTACCTTGTTTTGATTTTAGCTCATAATTTTCGTTACATTTACTACAATCAAAATCTCTAACTTTATCATTATTTTTACGACTAATTAGATTAGCTCCACAATATGGACAATAAAAATTTTCTTCTACAAATGGTTCTGTAAATATTCTTGTTTTTTGTGAGTTATTTTTATAACCAGTACTTAATTCTAAATAATTTTTTAAATTCATTATGTAACTTTTAAATTATTATTTGAGTGTTTTTCTTTGAATTTATTTAGATTATTTATTAATTCTATGGGATTATTTTTAACAATATTATATGCATTGATAAGTTCTGAATTTATATCGAATAAATATACATTTTTATTTTTCAAAAGCCCAAGTGAATAGAGTTCAAAAAACAGAGCGCCACCGCCGACAAATGGTTCAAAATAATTATCAAACTTTTTCGGAATCAGTGGAATGATTTGAGATAATAAACCTCTTTTACCTCCAACCCATTTAATAAATGGTCTATATTGTTTTTTGCAAACTGTATTTGTTTTGGCTGTCATATTTCACTTTCTTGGACAATTTATAAGATGTATTTTGCATTTTACTATAATTTCTTATAAGAAATATTAAATTAATATTTTGCATATCACAATTCTAAGAAACAATGCTTACAATACTTTAGAGCTAGGATATTCCTAATAAATCAATCAAAAAACTGCTATACTTCTTTTGGTATTATTGCACCTTTATACATAATTACTTTTGATGCTAGTTTTGATGCTAGTTTTATAGACTCTTCCATACCAATATTTTTCAACCTTGCCACTAAAAATGAACCATTAAAGGAATCTCCAGCTGCAGTAGTATCAATGATTTTTTTTAATTTATCAATTTTTACGCAACCTTTTTGATTGTTTGAATAATATATAATATCGTCTTCACCGCATTTAACAACAACTTCTTTTACTCCAACTATTTGAGAGTTTTTTATAATTTCATCAGCATTTAAGTCACCCCATAGATTTTTTTCATCATCAATTGATGGTAAAAAAATATCACAATTTCTCAAAGCTTCTTTGTATAATTCTTTAGCTTCGTAAATATTTTTATATAAATTTGAGCGATAATTTGAATCAAACGCCACTTTGACACCATTATTTCTAGCTTCTTTAATAATTGTATATAGATTTTCTCTGCCTTTTTTGCTCATAATAGCCAAAGTAATGGCTGAAAAATATATCAAGTCATAATCCAATAACTCTTTTGATAGTCTTTCTAAAGAATTTGTCAAGAATAGTTCTTTTGCTGCTGAAGAATCTCTCCAGTAGCTAAAACTTCTCTCTCCATTTTCTACATGTATCATATAAAGTCCTGGAAATCTATTTTCCAATTTATCCACAAAAGTTGTTTTTATATCTTCTGAACGAAAAAAATCTATCATTTTATTTGATAAATCATCTTTCCCTAAAACTGTGATATATTCAATATGTGCATTTTCTAAAGATCTTTTTAGATATACCGCACAGTTAAAAGTGTCGCCACCAAATGTTTGCTTATACAAAGTCTTTTGCTCTTCATAAAGCTCAATCATACATTCACCGATGACTGCAATTTTAAACATTCTTTTCCTTTTGTATTGCCTCATACAGTCCATTGAGATATGCGATTCCTAATGCTCTGTCATAGAGTCCGTATCCTGGCATTGCTTTTTCATTCCAAATCATTCTTCCATGGTCCGGTCTAACACAACCTGTAAAACCAATTTCATTGTATGCTTTTATAATTTCATACAAATCCAAAGAGCCATCACTTGAGAGATGAGAGGTTTCATAAAAGCTATGTTTATCTAGTGATTTAATGTTTCTCACATGTGCAAAATGGATTCTATTTTGCGCACCAAAATGTCTAATTAAATCAGGAATATTATTATCTCCATTTGGACCTAGTGAACCTGAACACAGTGTTATACCATTTCTTGGATTATCTACCAAATCAACTAATCTTTGTAAATTTTTCTTACATGTAATGATTCTTGGTAATCCAAAAATACTCCAAGGTGGGTCATCTGGATGTATGCCCATATTGATATCGCACTCATCGGCTATAGGAATGACTTCATTCAAAAAGTACTTCAAATTGTCCCACAAATCTTCTTCGCTGATATTTTTATATTGTTTAAATAATTCTTCCATGATATCAAGTCTATCTAATTCCCATCCTGGTATTGAAACATCTTTTGAACCATTTTTTATAATACCAAGTAAATCATCTAGTGTAAGATTTTTCAATTGTTTATCATCAAATGACAATACAGTTGAACCGTCTTTTAGCGGCTTTGCCAAATCTGTTCTTGTCCAATCAAAAATAGGCATAAAGTTGTAGCAAACAGTTTTTATATCTATATGAGATAAATTTACGAGAGTTTCTTTGTAATTTTGTATATATTTATCTCTTTGTCGATCACCAAGCTTTATACTTTCATGAACATTTACACTCTCAATAACTTCTAAATTCAAGCCATAAGAATTTACATATTTTTTTAGTTCCATCAGCTCACTAATCTGCCATACTTCACCAACTGGAACATCCATCAATGAAGTTACCACACCATTTATCCCCGGTATTTGTGCTATATGCTTTAAAGGTATTTTATCATTTTTACCATACCATCTAAAAGTCATTTTCATAAAATAGACCTTAATAATTTATTTTATAATCTAGGATTTCTCTTATCAATCCTTTAGTTCCAACAAGTTTATTTTTTAAGATAGTGACACTTCTCTCCCCCATGTAATTAACTGGATGTTCAATATATAAAATTTCAAAATTATTTATATCTGTAGCATCTAGTTTATTAAAACTAAAAAGCTTGATATCTTTTCCTAAAATTAATTTTGCTTCAACGATAGCTTTTATGCAACCCATGGTAATCTGATTAGCACAAGAAAAAATAACTTCTGGTAATTCATTTTGAGATAATATTTTTTTTGTGTTATTTATTCCACTTTCAATTGAAAAATCTCCTCTAAAGACCATATTTTCATCAGACTGCAAACCGTTTTTTGCAAATGCTTCTTTATATCCATCTAACCTTTGTTTAGAGTTTAAACTATCAACTGGTCCACATATTATTGCAATTTTTCTATATCCATCTTTTAAAAGCATATTTATAGAATCATAAACTGCGTTTGCATTTGACAAGAACACCCCTGATGCATCACAACAAGTTAAATCTCTATCAACCAATACAAAAGGAATCTTATATCTATTTAATTTCCGCACGGCTTTTTGTGTTGATTTTTCCTGATTTTTAGCTCGAATTAAAATCACACCTTTTAATTGTCTTTTAATGATGGTATTTATCATATTTGATTCATTGTTTTTATCATCATGGGTTAGATATAGATTTATAGGCAATTCTAGCTCTTGAGACTGTTTACAAATCCCTTCTAATATCCTTGAAAAAAAACTATTAGTCACATTAGGCATAATCACACCTATCTCGTCGCTACTATCTTCTACATGTAATTGATAATTATACTTTTTATAATCAAGGTCCTGAGCTATTTTTATTACTTTTTCTCTTGTTTTTTGTTTAACTAGCTCTGAATTGTTCAATACTCTTGAAACTGTAGCTATAGACACATTTGCTTTTTCTGCAATAGTTCTTATTCCCATGACTGCTCCAAATTTTTTTCATAATAAAATGAAAATATTTACATTTTGAATCTTACCATTATTTTTTTAAGAAGTAAAGTATAACAAGCATTAATTATCTATTTTTACAATCAATATTTAAGAATGCTTTAATGCAAATAATGCAAAAATATCTCAAATGTAAAAAATTTACTGTAACCATATTTAATAGTAAATGTTTACTAAAAAATCAAATTCGAAGGAGAAAAAATGACAAAGCTTATGAAAATAGTTGGCACCCTTTTGTTATTAGGGTCTATGTCTTTATTTGCAACGCAAATTGAAGTATTAAATTGGTGGACTAGTGGCGGAGAAGCCAAAGCTGCCGGTGTACTAAAAAGTGAATTAGATGCACATGGTTACACATGGAAAAATTTTGCAGTAGCTGGCGGTAATGGATCTAACGCTATGGCGGTTCTTAAAAGTAGAGTAATGGCCGGAAACCCTCCTTCAGCGGCACAAATTAAAGGACCTAGTATTCAACAATGGGCACAGCTTGGAGTTTTAGGAAATTTAAATCCTGTTGCCAAAGCAAATCATTGGAACAAAATATTACCTAAAGAGTTCCAGAAAATCTTTAAGTATAAAGGTCATTATGTTGCGGTACCAGTGAATGTACATAAAGTAAATTGGATGTTTTTAAACCCAGCGATATTCAAAAAAAGTGGGGCTTCAATACCAAGAACTTGGGCACAATTTAAGATAGCTGCCCAAAAGATTAAAGCTGCTGGTTTTATTCCTCTTGCAGTAGGCGGTCAGCCATGGCAAGAAACTCTAATATATGAATCGGTTGTATTGGGCTCTGGACCTAGTTTTTACAAAAAAGCATTAGTGGATTTAAATCCAAAAGCATTAGATTCTGACAAAATGGTAAAAGTTTTTAATACTTTAAGAATGATTGAATCATTTACTGATAAAAACTCTCCGGGACGAGATTGGAACTTAGCGACTGCTATGGTTTATAAAGGCCAGGCTGCTATGCAATTCATGGGAGATTGGGCAAAAGGTGAATTCAAAGTTGCTGGCAAAAAACCTAATATTGATTATGTAGCAGTAGATATACCGCAAACAAGTGGTTCTTACTTATATAACATTGATAGTTTTGTAATGTTTAAGCAAAAAAATCCTGATCAAGCAAAAGGTCAAGCAGAATTAGCTAAATTAATACTTAGTACAAAATTCCAAATTATTTTTAATACACTAAAAGGATCTATTCCAGTTGCACAGGGAGTTCCTAGAACACAATTTGATGATATTGCGTTAAGATCTATGGACGAATTAAACTCTGCTGCTTTCACTCATACATTGCTACCAAGTATGTCTCAGCAAATGGCAGTTCCCGATGCAGTAAGAGGTGCTTTTTTTGATGTGGTTACAAAATTTTGGAATTCTAAGATGAGTGCGAAAGAAGCAACAAAATTATTGGCTAAAGAAATTAAAAATGCAGTGATGATGTCAGAATAGAAAGAGATAAAATTAAAAATGAAAAGTAAACTAAAATATTTAGAAGATTCAATTCCTAAATTAGTAGTAAGTCCAACTTTTCTAATAACGATCACATTCGTATATGGGTTTATTGTCTGGAATTTTGTTTTATCATTAACAGATTCCAGATTAATGCCCGTATATACCTTTGCTGGATTTAAACAATATATTTCATTATTTAACAGTACTAAGTGGTGGTTAGCAATTGAGAATTTATTTATCTTCTCATCTCTGTTTATTATCATTTGTCTAATATTTGGTTTACTGTTGGCAATTTTTATTGATCAAAAAATTAGATTTGAAGGAATATTTCGTACAATTTATTTGTATCCCATGGCATTGTCATTGATTGCAACCGGTACTGTTTGGCAATGGATGTTAAATCCAGGATTAGGTTTAGAAAAATTTGTTAGACAATTAGGATTTACAAGTTTTACCTTTGATTGGATTGTAAATTCAAAAATGGCCATTTATACGATAGTGTTTGCTGCTGTATGGCAAGCAACAGGATTTGTTATGATTCTTCTTTTAGCGGGTTTAAGAGGGATAAATAATGAAGCTATAGATGCTGCAAGAATTGATGGAGCAGCACTACCGAGAATTTATCGCAAGATAATAATACCTCAGTTAGGTCCTGTATTTTTTTCTTCAATAATCATTTTAGTGCAAATCTCCATTAAAACATTTGATTTGGTAGTCGCTATGACATCAGGTGGACCAGGTAATGCAACTATTTTACCATCAATTTTTATGTATCAATACTCATTTGGAAGAAATCTATTGGCTTATGGAGCTGCGAGTGCAATAATCATGTTGCTCTTTGTGATGCTTTTTGTTGTTCCATTTTTGTATTTTGAATTAAGGAAACAGAAATGAACTCTTTAACAAAAAAAAATATCAATAAAAAATTATCAAGAATATTGATTTATAGCATATTAACTGTTTGTTTAATATATTTTTTATTACCGGTTTTTGTGATGATTATTACATCACTGAAAAGTATTAGTGAAATTAAAAATGGTAATATTTTATCATTACCGCATATAGTAACTTTTCATCCTTGGGTGGAAGCTTGGAGTGAGGCTATGATAGGCACAGGAGCGCATGGAATCAAGCCATATTTTATAAATTCCATCCTAATCACTGTTCCAGCTGTCTTGATTTCATCATTTATCGGTGCTTTCAATGGTTATGTATTTGCAAAATGGAAATTTAGAGGAAGTGAACTCTTTTTTGCATTTTTGTTATTTGGATGTTTTATTCCTTTTCAAGCTATTTTATTGCCAATGTCACGAACTCTAGGAATATTAGGTTTGTCGCAAAGCATTTGGGGGCTTATCTTTGTTCATACAATTTATGGAATCTCCTTTACAACTCTGTTTTTTAGAAATTTTTATGTTTCTATTCCTACTGAATTAATAAATGCTGCAAAAGTAGATGGCGCCGGTTTTTTTAGGATTTTTTTTAAAATCTTATTACCTGTCAGTTTAGCTATATTTATGGTGTGTATTATATGGCAAATGACACAAATTTGGAATGACTTTCTATTTGGTGTAACATTTTCTAATCCAACCACACAACCTGTAACAGTTGCTTTAAATAATTTAGTTAATTCAACATCATCTGTAAAAAAATACAATGTAGATATGGCTGCTGCTTTAATTGCAGTTGCTCCAACACTACTTGCTTATATCTTATCAGGGAAATATTTTGTAAAAGGATTAATGGCTGGTGCTGTTAAATAAAAGGTAAAAATGAAATCATTAACTATAAAAAACTTACATAAAAGTTACGATCAAACAGAGGTTTTAATGGGCATTGACATCTTCTTAGAAGGTGGAGAATTTTTAGTGTTAGTTGGACCTAGTGGCTGTGGTAAATCTACACTTCTCAATGCAATTGCAGGTTTAGTTGATATAACATCTGGCAACATAATTTTAGGTGACCAAGATATTACGAATGCTTCTCCAAAAGATAGAGAATTGGCAATGGTTTTTCAATCTTATGCTCTATATCCCAATATGACAGTTAAAGGAAATATTGAGTTTGGGTTAAAAATAAGTAAATACTCAAAAAAAGAAAGAGAACAGAGAATTAAACATGCTGTGGAAATGCTCCAAATTGAAGAGTTACTGAACAGAAAACCTAAACAACTCTCAGGCGGTCAGAGGCAAAGAGTAGCAATTGCCAGGGCAATTTCCAGAGAGCCTTCTATGTACCTATTTGATGAGCCATTATCAAATCTTGATGCTGAACTGCGAGTAAAAATGAGATCTGAAATAAAAAAACTTCATAAAAAAGTTAAAAAGACAATCGTATATGTGACACATGATCAAATAGAAGCTATGACTCTTGCTGATAAAATTGCAATTATGCATAAAGGCAAAATTCAACAATTTGACACTCCTCCAAATGTATATAATAACCCATGTAATTTATTTACGGCTGGATTTATAGGCTCACCATCGATGAATTTTATTGATGTTATTATCAACAAAGAAAATGATAAGTTTTTTATTAATTTAAAAAATGAAAAAAATGAAGATAATTTTTTATATTTTGATGATAAATTTCAAGATTTAGATAAATATATTGGAAAAACTGTATTAGCAGGACTTAGACCTGAACATCTTCAAAATGGATTTAGATCTGCAGAGATTAAAGATGAACTGCAAGACTTAAAAGCAACTGTAAATTTTTCAGAATTAACTGGTGCTGATGCTTTTTTGTTTTTAAAATTAAATGATACAGAAGTTATAGCTAGAGTATCTTCTGATGGATTTAAAAATGATAACGAAGATATTTCTTTAAAAGTTTGGGTAAAAAAAATTATATTTTTTGATAAAAAAACAGAAGCTAGAATAAGGTAAAATACGATTGGATTTATCATGATATTAAAAGATAAAGTGATTATAGTTACTGGTGCGACTTCAGGCATAGGTTTGGAAATAGTAAAAGAGGCATTAAAACTTGGTGCAAAAGTTATGATTCACTCTTCGAACGGTTCAGAAGGAAAAGCACAAAAACTTGTAAAAGAATTTGGGGAAAATACTTCGTATGTTTGTGCTGATTTATCAAAATTCTCCGAGTTAGGAAACATAATTTCATACACAATAAAAAAGTTTGGCAGACTTGATTCTTTGGTAAATAATGCTGCTATATTTCCAAGAAATAATATCGAAAATATTGATGAAAAAACTTATGATTATATTATGAGTGTAAATTTCAAAGCACCATTATTTTTATGTAAAGAAGCGATTAAAGTCTTTTTGGCAAAAAAAATCAAAGGAACGATTGTTAATATCGGTTCAATCAATGCTTATTGTGGGCAAGGTGACTTATTAGTTTATTCTTGTTCAAAAGGCGCCCTAATGACAATGACTAGAAATATGGCTGATTATTTGGGCAAATATTCTATAAGAGTTAATCAACTCAATGTGGGTTGGACATATACAGAAAAAGAAAATGAAACGCAATTAAAAGAAGGAAAATCACAAGATTGGCAAAAAAATATAGACAAAGTTTTTGCTCCTAGAGGAACGATATTGGCTCCTGAAGAAATAGCAAAACATGTTGTTTTTTGGGCGAGTGATTATTCCAGTCCTGTAAGCGGTTCAATATATGAAATAGAGCAATATCCAATAATCGGCAGAAATAAAATAAATGCTTGAATTGGACTATATATTAGGTTCTAGGTCCATTTTAGGAGAAGGTCCTTCATATAACGAAAAAGAAGACTCTTTATATTGGACAGATATCAAAGCTTATAAATTATACAAGTACGATTTAACTTCTAAAAAAATAACAGATTTTACCTTTTCGAAAGAAATTGGTTCTTTTGCTTTTACTGATACAAATAAAATAATTGCTGGCACAAGAGATGGTTTTGAATATATTGATTTAGCTAGAGAGAAAATAACACCCATTGTAAATCCGGAAAAAGAGTTGCCTCAAAATAGATTTAATGACGGAAAATGTGATAAAAACGGGAGATATCTAGCAGGAACTATGGATAACAATGAAAAAGAAATCAAGGGCTCATTATATAGTTTTGATGGAAAAAGCGTAAAAAAACTTGAAGACAATCTGTCTGTTTCAAATGGCTTAGGATGGAATAAAAATTCAACAAAGTTTTACTTAACTGATAGTCCCAAAAGAGTCATTTATGTTTTTGATTATGATCTTATATCAGGAAACTTATCAAATAAAAAAATATTTGCGCAAATCAATGAAAAAGATGGTTATCCTGATGGTTTATGTGTTGATGCTGAAGATTTTATCTGGGGAGCTCATTGGAATGGCTGGAAAATTACTAGATATTCTCCAGATGGCCACATTGACTCTATTTATGATTTGCCAGTTCCAAAAGTTACCTCCTGTAATTTTGGTGGTAAAAATTTAAATACCTTATATATAACAACTGCATCTTTTGGACTAACAAGTCTAGAGCTGGAAAAAGCCCCATTGAGCGGCTATATCTTTACTTTAAATACTAAAGTAAAGGGTCAGAAAATAAATAATTTTATCTCTTGAAATATATCTAGATTATTGGAAAAAAGTTACAAAATATCACATAAGGAAGTTTAATGACTGTTGTACCCAAGATTAGAATGTCGCCAGAAGGTCCTACATTTTCAAGTTTAGTTTAAGGTTATTGGCGTCTTGCCCAATGAAATATGAGTCCACAGCAACTCTTATCATTTATTAATGGGCATGTTGAATTAGGAATCACTACTGTGGATCACGCTTATATTTATGGAAATCCTTCATGTGAAAGTTTATTTGGAGAAGCCTTGAAGATAGATATACTTTTACGCAATAAGATTGAGATTATTTCAAAATGTAGCATTTATCGAGCTGGATTAGGAAAAGTAACTCACTATAACTCAAGCAAAAAAGCTATCTTGTCTTCTGCTGAAATATCTTTAAAACGACTTGGTACTGAATACTTAGATGTATTGCTTATTCATAGACCTGATTTTTTAATGAATGCAGATGAAATTGCAGAAGCATTTTTTAAACTGAAACAAGAAGGAAAAGTTAAATATTTTGGTGTATCTAATTTTACTTCTAGCCAAATATCTCTACTGCAATCACGATTTGATTCACCTTTAGTCACAAATCAAATTGAAATAAATCCTATCAACCTTGATGTAATTGAAAATGGAACATTGGAAAATCTTCAGAAATTGAGAATACACCCTATGGCATGGTCTAGTTTAGGTGGTGGGAGAATTTTTAGTGAGAAATCAGAACAAATGGAAAGCTTGAGAAGTACATTAAATGAAGTTGGCAATGAAATAGGTGCAAAATCTATGAGTCAAGTTATTTATGCATGGATTATGAAAATTCCATCAAAGCCTATTCCAATTTTGGGCAGTAGTAATATTGTTAGAATTGTTGAATCAATAAAATCACTTGAATTATCTATGAATCATGAACAATGGTATCGAATATGGGTTGCTTCTAAAGGTCACCGCGTGCCATAATTTGTTTAAAAATACTTGACATAGCTTCAATTACAACAGCACCTGAATCAACCACTTCCGAGTCTATACAATATTCACTTAAAGCTTTTTTATACAAATCGTTTAGCGTTGCAGATCCTACTATTATGGTCTCCTTGAGAGGGAAAAATTTACTCATTTCTTTAATCTCATTACCTATAATTATTCCTGATAAAAATTAAAATGCATTATTTTCGCCGATGTTTTCATTTTGTGTACGAACTTGAAACAGATGGTTCAATAATCCACCTTCTCTTTTTGACAGGTTAATCCCTTTAATAAAAAATTTCTCATTTATTTTTTTTCGTTAATCGATTTGGCTAATATTGTATGGGAATTAGTTACATCAAAAATTTCACCTGTCATATTTGTTTTAAAATCAATTATTTTTTTATCTTGAACAGACACCCATTTCGAATGTGTGCCTGGCAAAACAAAAAGAGCATTTTTCTTATTTGTTTTTATTAAAGCTCCAAATATTTGAATTTCTTCGCCTCTCATAAAATCTATCATATTATTTTTATTGCTTTTTACGCCTGGGACTATATAAATATTTTCATCTATATTTTGTATTTTTACTAAATTATTTATTATATCATCTAGACCAACATCACATAATATATACTTTGTTTCGAGCCAACAAACAGTGCTTCCAATCATTCCTGACATTAACATATGGGCGCCTCTAAAAACTATCCCTAATCAATTAAAAAGTGCGATTTAGTTAAAATCTAAAGATATATCAACAAGTAAGGTTAAAGAAATGGCAGGATTATTTGATACAGAGTATCATGAGAGAAAAATAAAAGAGTATCAACCACCATTGAGTAAATTAAATAAAGTTATAAACTGGGAACTATTTAAAGAACCAATAGAAACTGCTCTGTATGTGGAATCAAAAGTTGCTAGTGGAAGACCTTCCTTTGATAAAATCATGATGTTTAAAATTTTAGTCTTGCAAAAATACTATAACCTCTCAGATGAACAAACAGAGTTTCAAATCAATGATAGAATATCTTTTAAACAGTTTCTAGGATTAAAGATAGGAGATAAAGTTCCAGATGAGAAGACAGTATGGCACTTTAAAGAGCAATTAGCAAACAGAGATTTATCGTTGTGTACTACATAATTAACTCTCTTTAATTTTCACTCTTGCGACATATAACTTATAACTAAAGTAACTCTACTTAATCTTTTATAAAATAGTATTGCTTATTTTTTAATCACTATAGTGAACATAATTGCTTATTTATTTGCTACAATTTTCGTAATCAAAAATTAAGGAGATTAAAATGAAAAAATGGCTGTTACCAATTTTACTGCTTTTGCCTACATTGGCTTTAGCTGCTGACAAGTTAGATTCAGGTGATACTGCATGGATGATTATGTCTAGTGCATTAGTGTTGCTTATGACTCCCGCGGGTCTTGCACTCTTTTATGGTGGAATGACTCGCTCTAAAAATATACTAAATACTTATTCTATGGTATTTGTAGGTTTTGCTGTTGCAATTATTATGTGGGTTATCGCTGGTTATTCTGTTGCATTTGGTACGACTGCTGGTGATCTAAATAATATAATGGGTGGCTTTTCTAATATTTTTCTTGATGGAATTAAATGGACTGATTTGAGTGGTACATACCCTACTTTCGTATTTGTTTTCTTTCAAGCAACATTTGCGGCTATCACAGTTGCTATCGCTAGTGGTGCAATCATAGACCGTATGAAATTTTCAACTTGGTTGATTTTTGCAGCTATTTGGGTTGTAGTTGTATATGCGCCAATTACTCACATGGTTTGGGGTGGTGGTTACCTTATGGAAATCGGTGCTCTTGATTTTGCTGGTGGAACTGTAGTTCATATGAATGGTGGTCTTGCTGGTTTAGTACTTGCTTATTTAGTTGGAAAAAGAAAGGGTTACCCTCTAATAGCCATGAAACCTATGAGTGTAATGCTTACAGCACTTGGTGCAGCACTACTTTGGTTTGGATGGTATGGATTCAATGCAGGAAGTGCTTTTGGTGCAAATGCAATCGCTGGTTTAGCAGCTTTAACAACTACTATAGCAACTGCAGCTGCTGCGGTTACATGGGTAGCTATCGAATGGGTTATCTACAAAAAGCCTACACTTCTAGGAGCTGCTTCCGGTGTTGTAGCCGGACTAGTTGCTATCACTCCTGCTGCTGGTTTCGTTGGAGTTGGTGGCGCATTTATCATAGGTATCGTTGGTTCATTTATAGGACATTTTGGTGTTGCAACACTTAAAAAGACATTTGGCTATGATGATAGCTTAGATGCCTTTGGTATTCACTTTTTAGGCGGATTATGGGGTGCTATCGCTACTGGTATATTTGCTCTTAATGATAAAGCTTTACTTTGGGATGGACCACTTAAAGCTAGTGGCGATAGACTTGGACAAATTTGGGTTCAAGTTGAATCTGCTGGTATAGTTGCTATTTATACTTTGATAGGTACAATCATAGTTTATTTCATAGCATCAGCGGTGACTGGTGGTGGAAGAGTTGATGAAGAAACTGAATCACTAGGTCTTGATGAAATGATACATGGTGAGCGTGCATTAAATATATAGATTTTCACCAATAAAAAATATGATATAATTTCCTCTTACTATAAAATGTTCATAGTAAGAGGAATTAAAAATATTTAAACCAAGGTACTCTTGCCAGAGGCATAGCTTTAGTCAAGAGAAGTAAAATAAAAAGTACTCTTGCCAGAGGCATAGCTTTAGTCAAGAGAAGTAAAATAAAAAGTACTCT
>CAZYTB010000004.1:28448-37653 GCA_964650375.1 uncultured Campylobacterales bacterium
TGCCAGAGGCATAGCTTTAGTGAGAGGAATTTTTTCTGGGCTTTGCCCATAAAAAAGGAGAAATAAAAATGAAAAAAATAGAAACGATAATAAAACCTTTTAAACTTGAAGATGTCAAAGATGCCTTAACGGCTCTGGAAATAACAGGCATGACAGTATCAGAAGTAAAAGGATATGGAAGACAGCAAGGACATTCTGAACTATACAGAGGTGCTGAGTATGTTGTAGATTTTTTACCAAAAATCAAGATAGAAATTGTTGTAAAAGAAGAAGTGGTTGAAGCAGTGATCGAAACCATACTCAAAAGTGCAAGAACTGGTAAGATTGGAGATGGTAAGATTTTTGTTTATAGTGTAGATAAAAGTATAAGAATAAGAACAGGTGAAACTGGAGAAGACGCAGTATAGTAAATATAATGAGTCAGCTTTTTAAGCTGACTCTCATTCAAAAAGAGGGGTTTTATTTGCAATATGCCACTGTTGCAATCCATCCCATGCCTCTTGTGCGCTTTTTGCAAACCAAAAGAGTTCACGATCTTCGGCATCTATCACCCCCTCAATCTCCAACATTTCAAAATCAATTAATCTTTCCCAATATTCTTTGCCAATAAAAACTACTGGTACTGGCTCAATCTTTCTAGTTTGAATCAGAGTAAGTGTTTCAAAAAGCTCGTCTAGTGTGCCATATCCTCCAGGAAAGACAACTAATCCACATGCCCGCTTAAGAAAGTGCATTTTTCGAATAGCAAAGTAGTGAAACTGAAAACAAAGCCCTGGCGTAATATATGGATTTGGAAATTGTTCATGTTTAAGTGTAACATTTAGCCCGATTGTATCTGCGTTCACATCAAAAGCTCCTCTATTGGCTGCTTCCATTATACCGGGTCCACCGCCTGTCATAAGGGCGACTTGGTTGTTGCCATTATGAGTTTTTCCTGCAGTTCCTACTAGTCTGCCGAACTCCCTGGCAATTTCGTAATATTTAGATTTTTCCAAAAGCCGTTCTAAAATTTTAAGCTTTTTGAGTAAGATTTCAGAGTTAGGCTCTTTTTTCAAAGCACTTTGTACATCTTCAAGCTTTTTTAGTACTGTTCTTCTCTCTTTTATGCGAGTTGAACCATAAACAACTATTGTTTTTTTTATCCCATATTTTTTTAATATAAGCTCTGGTTTTAAATAATCAAGTTGGAGTCGCACTGAACGAGTATCTTCAGATGAAAGAAAATCTTTATCCTCTTGCGCTAGAGTATAACTCGCATTATTTTCGATTTCTTTAATTTGTTTTAGTGCTTTAGGATCCTCCTTTCTAGATTTTGGATGTTCCCATGGAAGCTCACTCTTTCTCTTTCTTTTATTTGGTGGTTTTGCGAAAGGCTTTTTTGTCATGATTAATCCCTATATTAAGTATCATTTTTACAATTATATCATCTTTTTTTAATTGCTTTGTTAACACAAAAGAGGTAAAATAAACAAAAGGAGAAGTTATGGCTAGCATACAATCATACGGAGCAGCAGAAGTTGTAACAGGTTCTTGCCATATTTTAAAATTAAGATCAGGCAAGAAGATAATGGTCGACTGTGGTATGTTTCAAGGACTAGTAGAAGATCGCAATACTGAGCTTTTTGGATTTGATCCATCGCAAATTGATGTTCTTCTTATCACTCATGGGCATTTAGATCATGTAGGGCGAATACCAAAATTAGTAAAAGAAGGTTTCAAAGGACAGATCATAACTCTGCGCTCTACTATGGATTTAGCAGAAGTTGTTTTACTAGATAGTGCCAAACTTATGAATATAGACTACCAAACAAGTTATAAAAAAGCACAACGGCGTGGAGAGGAACAAAAAGTCAGAAAAGCTCTTTACGATATCAATGATGTTTACGATGTTTATAAACTTCCAGTAACTTACGCACACTATGATGAGAAGATAAATATAGGCGGAGGAACTAGTGTGCTATTTAAAAATGCTGGTCATATCCTTGATTCAGCCATTATTCAAGTGACCTTTGAAGAAGACTCACAAAATAAAACTGTTGTTTTTAGTGGAGACTTAGGAAATCACAATGATATTGTTATGCCAGACCCTCAGACACTAAAAGAGGCTGATGTGCTTTATATAGAATCTACCTATGGAGATAGAAATCATAGAGGCATAAAAGAGAGTGTAGATGAGTTTAAAGATATTATTTGCAAAACTTTAGATAATAATGGAAATGTTCTAATTCCTTCATTTGCAATCGATCGCACACAAGAGATTTTATGCACTCTAAAAGACATGTATGACAAAGGGGAACTTCCACAATGTAAAGTTTATCTTGACTCACCTATGGCAATTCGCGCAACAGAGCTTTATAAAACATATCACGAAGAATTAAGTAAGCATTGTCAAGACAATTTAAAGCGTGATGGTACAGTTTTTGATTTTCCATATCTAACTTATACATCAAAAGTAGAAGAATCTATGCAAATCAACGAACAAACTTCCCGTTGCATCATCATAGCTGGAGCTGGGATGTGTAATGGTGGTAGGATAATCCACCACTTTAAACATCGTTTATGGAATGAGAAAAATACACTCATAATCGTCGGCTATCAAGCACAAGGCACTCTTGGGCGAAGAATAGTAGATGGAGAAGAAAGTATAAAAATTTACGGTGAAGAAATAATCATAAAAGCTTCTGTTCAAACAATCAACGGTTTTTCAGCACATGCAGACCAAAATGAGCTTATAGAGTGGATGGAAGCATTTGAAAAATTAGACAAAATTTTTCTAGTACACGGGGAAAGAGATAAACAAGAGATTTTTCAAAAAGTCATAGAAGAACGCTTACATAAAAAAGCACATATTGTGAAACAAGAAGAAAAAATAGGAGTTTGATGAAATGAAAAACTTTTTTAATTTATTTAGTCAGTCAGATTCTTCCGATAACCAAATAGAGGCTTTTTCTCATACTACTGACTTGCATTCACATTTGATTCCTGCTATCGATGATGGCTCAAAAAGTTTAAAACAAAGTATTGATATCATCTTGCAATTAAAAGAATTAGGATTTAAAAAGATTATCACTACGCCTCATATTATGTCTCATCGTTATCCAAACACAAAAAAAACAATATATGATGGATATGAATTAGTAAAATATGAACTTCTAAGACGAAATATCGATATTGATTTGCAAGTGGCTTCAGAATATTACTATGATGAACACTTTTTAGACTTAATCCGCAAAAAAGACATTCTTACTTTTGGTGACAATCATATGCTCTTTGAGCTTGCTTATCAGATAAAACCTCTTGGGCTGGAGCAAACTGTACAAGAACTTCTGGAAGCTGGATACAAGCCTATACTGGCACATGTTGAAAGATATATTTATTACAACACAGAAGAGCATTATAAAATGCTAAAAGATATGGGATTATTATTTCAAATCAATGCCGTTTCTACTCAAGGTTTTTATGGTAAAAGCATTCAAAAAGCAGTAGAGAAAATCATAAAACTGGGCATGGTTGATTTTATAGGCAGTGACATCCACAATCAAAAGTACCTTGATACTTTCGAAAAAGCACTCAAAAGTAAGATTTATACCACAATAAATACAAATAATCAAATTAAAAATGATTATTTATAGTCAACATCCAATAAAATAAATTTGTATTGATACTGTGATTCGCTAGAACCCAAAGTGATAATATCTCCATCTTTTAGTGGATGAGAGGCGCCTATGTCATTGCCACCCACTCTTATATCATTTACCATACTACCACAAGAGCTTCCTCTATCTTCCAATATATAAGTATCATATTCTTTTATGATACTACAATGCCCTCTAGAGATTTGCAGCAATTCACCATCATCAAATAGATAGACATCATTATTTGGCTCATGTCCACCCAATTTATGTCTCTCTTGGAGTATAACCTCTCCACCGACATACTTAACTCTGGCTTCTCTTCCAATTTTAAATGGATAGTTAAACATCACAACGATATCTTGTCCATGTGCTTTTCTGATGATAGAGTGTTTAGCTCTTTTTGTTAGTGCCTTGAGAACAGCTTTTGGCACCATACTATCTAATAATTCTTTCTTCTCAAGATCTAACATTTAATCTAGCCTCTATCTTTATAATATTGAGAGTTACCATAGCCATGCGCATAGCTTGCACCATAACCATAACCGTATTGTGGACCAATCTTTGTACCGTTTAAAATAATACCTACTTTATTGTCCAATTGTTCTTTAGCCATTCTGTCAATATTTTTAACAAACTCTTTTCTTGTGTAGTCTGCACGCACGACAACAAATGATATATCTGCATAATTCATAATGATAACAGCATCGGTCACCAATCCTGCTGGAGGAGTGTCAATGACTATATAATCATACATTTCTCTTAATGTTTCCAAAAGATCAGTAAATTTTGATGATAAAATTAGCTCAGACGGGTTAGGCGGTAAAGTACCAGTAGTAATTATGTCTAAATCGTGGATACCTGTTTGCTTTATCACTTCTTCAAGCGTATATTGCGATGTTAAATAATCTGACATACCTATATCTCTGCTTAACTTAAATACTCTATGCAATGAAGCTTTACGCAAGTCAAGGTCAAGCATGATGACTTTTTTATTTCCTTGAGCCAATATTTCTGCTAAAGATGAAACAACAGAAGTCTTACCTTCCCCTGAAACAGAAGAAGTAATAGAGATAATTTGATTTTTCTTCTTACCCGGCAGAAATTGTAGATTTGTGCGTATGCTTCTAAAAGCTTCTAGATAAATATTTTTGGTTCGTTTATTTTTATTAAGTGGTATAACACCGTATATCGGAAGAGAAGTGTATTTTTCTACTTCCTCTGCATTTTTTATTGTATAAATTAAAAATTCACGAAGAAAAGCCAACGCAATTCCTGCAATAAGTCCTACAATCAAACCAATTAACACAATCAATTTTCTATTTGGTTTGACTGGTATCTGGTCATCTCTTGCTGCATCCAATACTCTTGCATTTGAAATTTTAGAAGATCTCAAAATAGCAGTTTCAGCTCTTTTTTGTAGTAAATAATCGTAGATTTTCTGATTTACATCAAATGGTCTATTTAGCCTTACAAGTTCTTTTTCCTGGCTTGGAAGGTTTTTCAATGATTTATTGTATTTATTTATCATACGATTCAAGCCTGCTTTTCTTTGATAAAGTTGGCTAAGATTGCTTTTGAGTGCTATTTTTATTGATTGTCTCATTCTAGCAATATTTTTGGTGAGTTTTTGAACTTCAGGATGCAACTCTGTAAAATCAGTCAATAAATCATTTCTACGATTTGTGACTATTTGAAGATTTGCTACTAGTGCGCCTAAGCTTTTATCTGCAAAATTGATTGTTCCTATGGTTAATCCAGATAGATTTGCATTTTTGTTGATAAAATGCTGCACATTTGTTAAAATATTGATTTCTGTTTGAAGTTCTGATTTTTTTGATTCGTATTCTGCAATCTTTGCAGCTGCTAAAGTAGCTTTTCTTCCTAAATCAACGGCATTATTTTTTTCCTTAAAGATTTCTAAGTTTGATTCTGATTTTTTAAGTCTTTTACTGATATAATCAAGTTGTTTATCGATAAAAGTCAGGGCAAATTCTGCTGATTTTGTTTTTGCTTCAATACCCTGAAAAAGGTATCTTTGAGAGATAGCATTTAGTATATCTTTAGCTCGAAGTGATACATCATCTTGAAAAACCAAGTTAAGTATTGATGCAAATTCTGATGTTTGAACAACAGATAAGCCTCCATCATACTCATTATACAACTCTTCTTTTGGTATAAAGTTAAAACTATAATGTTTTGCATGTAATTTATCTATCTTATCAATTGTAAAAGTAAACCAAGGAGTATTAATCTCTTCACCATATTTATGGACTCCACTGTAAACAATTTTGTCATTTTCACTAAGAGGTTTTATATCAAATCTTGCTAGCAAGCCTTTTAGAGTATAGATTGATACTGGCTTGATAACTAATCTAAAGCTATCATCGGTGATTGGAATCAATTCAAAAGTTTTGCCATAGATGGGATCTTCAATAATTTTAGTATTCACGATAAATGGCGAATCTTTATAGAGTTCTGTTTTCTTTAAAAATCTATTGATGCTAAAGTACTTTGTTGTAAGATTAAGACTCTCTAATGCTGGCTGGATAATTAATCGTGACTCTATGGAGGTAATCTCATTATCAATATTAACTCTATTTCCTCCAAAAGCTTTAAGTATAAAGTCTGTAGAGTCTAATCTGGAATTGTTTTGATTAAGTATTTCAATCGTTGTATTAGATTGATAAATATTTGGCTTATAATAAGCAAATATTGCACTACCAATCAAAAATATCAAGGCTATAAAGATAATGGATACTTTATAGCGCAAGATAGTTCTGAAGACTTCTTTTAAGTCAACTTCATCATTTCGTTGTATTATGTTTTGTTTCAAATCATTAATTCCTAAGTGTTTGTATTTGTACAAATGGGCTTAAGATAGTTGAAAAAGTACTCCAAAATGGGGAAATCTCTTCAAAGCCTTTGTTGTAGCCTTTCATAGGTCTCGCTTGAACATAAACTATATCGTTTGGTTTGAGCAACAAACTACTATAAGTTAAATTTTTAACATTTGTCAAATCAACAGTTCTTATCTCCGGATGTCTTAAATTTCCACGAATAATTTTAATATCATTTCGTTCTGCCAAATCAGTCAAATCTCCACTTCTTGCAATTGCCTCGATCAGATTCATGGTTCCATTGATAACAGGAACAATTCCTGGATTTTTTACCTCTCCGATGACTATGATTCTTTGGTTCACAATATCTACAGTTATATAAGGATTTCGTATATATTTTTTATACTTCTCGATTAACATTTTTGATGCTTCATCTTCAGTAAATCCTGTTACCTTAACAGAACCAATAAGTGGCAGTCTAACTGTTCCACTTTGCGTAACAAGCAAACCAACATTTGCTTGATTTAAAATATTTGTATTAGTATCTCTTGTAGTCAAGATTGAGTTCATCTGTTGAGTACCTACTCCAGATTGAACATATATCATGATTGATAATCTATCATTTGGTTGAATTTTATATTCAAAAGAAACTTCTTTGTTATATTGTTCGTTTGGTACGACGGTTATTGGCTTAACTGAGCCATTACTATCTTTATTTTGAAACAAATTATCATTTCTAATACTACAACCAGAAAATAATAAAATAGCAATAAAACTGAAAACCACTATAAGCTTTGATTTCATCTGAGACCCCTTTATAGATTATTTTTAAGTTAAATTGTAGCGATAAAATTATTAATCCAAGTTGATTTTATGACTAAATTTAGAAAAGATGTATATACTACGCCTATAATTGTGGAATTGGGAACTTTTACTAAAAAATATAATAAACTATTTTATAATATTTTATTTTAGATTCTTTATTTGACTATGTAAATCTTTTAGATATTTATCAATATTATTTTTATTTACTAATTTTCCAAAATTATCAGACCATCATATACAGCATTAAAAAAAATCAAAGAATTGGATGAATTTAAAAAGATAAATGATATAATGAAAATCAACAGACTGCTAAAGGATAATTTATATGAAACAATATACAATTAGGATATTTGGAGTGGTAAATGGTTAAGATTGGAATTATAGGAACTGGATTTATTGCTAAAGGGCTATTGGATTTGATTATCTCAAAAGGAGAACATCAAATTTCAAATATACTAACTCGTTCCAATATTGATACTAGGGAAGATTTTTTAAAAAAACACCTTACAAACTCAACGCAAAAATTAATTGATAATTCAGATATTGTTATCGAATGTAGCGGTGATGTTATACATGCCACAGAAGTTATAAATGAAGTTATGAAACATAATATACCCGTAATAACCATGAATACAGAATTTCATGTTACTGTCGGTTCATATTTTATCGATAAAGGATTTATCACAGAAGCAGAAGGTGATCAGCCTGGTTGTATTGCTGCTTTAAATGAAGAAGCAATTAGTATGGGTTTTAAACCATTGGTTTACGGAAATATAAAAGGTTTTTTAAACAATAATCCAACAGAAGAAGATATGAAATATTGGTCTAAAAAAAGTAATATTAGCCTAAACATGGTTACTTCTTTTACTGATGGTACGAAAGTTCAAATGGAACAGGCTTTTATAGCAAATGGGTTAAATGCAACTATTTTGAAACAAGGATTAACTGGGCTAGAAGGTCTTAATATAAATTCACATGGTAATGAACTTGCTAAAAGAGCTGAGGAACTAGGAGAAAAAATAAGTGATTATGTTATATCATCAGAAGGTCCTCCTGGTGTCTTTTTAACGGCAACACATGACCAAGAACAAAAACAAGCTTTACAATACTATAAAATGGGAAATGGACCTTATTATACTTTAATCAAAGGATATCATCTGCCTCATTTAGAAATTTACAAAACAATACAACGAGTTATAAACAGTGGTAAAATATTGTTGAATAACAGTGAAAATCCCACTATAAGTGTTGCTGGAATTACTAAAAAGGATTTACATATAGGCCATAAAATCAAGAAGGCTATTGGTAGTTTTGACATCAGAGGAGAAGCTATAAAAATTAATGAGTATAAAAATCATATTCCCATTGGACTTATAAATAATGTAGTGCTAAAAAGAGATGTAAAAAAAGGAGATATAATCACATTTGAAGATGTAGAAATACCACATAATTTAGCCATTGAGATATGGAATAAAATCATAAAAAAGAGTTTACTATGAAAGGCATTATCTTAGCAGGTGGAAATGGCACTAGACTTTATCCAATCACCAAGGGAATATCTAAGCAACTTCTTCCCATTTATGATAAACCGATGATTTATTATCCACTTTCAATCCTTATGTTAGCTGGGATAAGAGAAATTTTAATCATTTCTACTAACTGGGATTTAAAAAAATTTCAAGATTTATTGGGTGATGGAAGTGACTTAAATATGTCATTTGAGTATACGGCGCAAGATAATCCTGATGGATTGGCACAAGCATTCTCAATAGGTGAAAAATTTTTACAAAGTCAATGTGCTTGCTTAATTTTAGGAGATAATATTTTTTATGGACAAGGTCTCACAGCACTTTTAGCAAAAAGCATAGCTTCTGCTGAAAAAGAAAACAAAGCAACTATATTTGGTTA
>CAZYTB010000005.1:0-5472 GCA_964650375.1 uncultured Campylobacterales bacterium
CCAAAACCACTTACTTTTCGATTTTTGCTTTTTGAGATAGTAAAAAATGGCTCAAATATCTTGTCTTTGTATCCTTCTTTTATCTTCTCACCATTATTTTGGAAAATAACAATTTTATTTTCCGTGAAGATTTTTACATAACCATCATGCGTGTATTTTAACGCATTTAGAAGCAAGTTCATACAAATCTTTTTTAAATCTACTTTATTAAATTCAATTATAAAATTCTCTTCTACCTCATTTATATATTTTATATTTGTATCTTTTGGAAGTAAGGGAAAAATCTCTTCTTGAAGAAGTCGATATAAATTTATTTTCTCTTTGTTTTTATGGTTCTTCATAGAAGTTATGAATTCTAACATATCAACTGTAAGCTCATTTAAAAAAGCAATTTCTTGTTTCATTTGAGTCAAGATTGAAGGCAGTTCATCTTCGCTTACCAAACCATCTTCTATCTCTTCAACATAACCATTCAAGATAGTAATCGGAGTTTTTACATCATGTGCCATAGATATGAGCATATTTGATAAATTTTGATTTTTTTGTTTTAAGTCTTGGATTAAATTATCCATTTGAGATGCTAAAAAATTCATAGATGTATTTATCTGATTTATCTCTGTTATAGTATTTTGACTTTCATATTTGGCAAATTTTTCTTCTTTTATATCTTCTAATCTATTTTTTATAAAATTAAATTTAACAGACAAGTACTTCCCTAACAAATAACTAATAAATGCGATGGCAGGAAGGATTAGTACGATTACAACCATTATCTGGATTACCATCTTCATTCCTATTGGGGTGCCAATGATTAAAAATGTCATAAAAGCAGTAAAAGCAGATATGAAAAGTCCGGCAAGTGTGTAAATTGTAAGTATAAATGATTTAATTTTCATTGATTTTATAACCCATTCCTCTTATTGTTTTTATTATATCTTTCTCATAAAATTGTTTCACCTTTTCTCTTATGTGATAAATATGGCTGTTAATCCCAAGTTCGTCTATCTCGCCAAAATAATGATCATAGATAAGTCCCGCTAAATCCTGTCTTGAAAATACTTTGTTTTTGTTATTTATCAAAGTAACTAAAATAAAATATTCACTAGGAGTAAAATCAATTTTAAAACCATTGACTGTTATCTCTTTGGCATCTTCGTTTAAAATAATATCAGAGATATGTTTTGAGTTTAAGGAGCTAATCTCTTCTCTTCTTTTTAACAAAGCTTTGATTTTTACAGCCAACTCTTTAGCTGAAAAAGGTTTTGGGATATAATCATCAACACCAAAACCATATCCTTTTGTTTTAAATTCCTCGGTATCTAAAGCACTAATCATAACTACTAAAGTTTGTTTAGATTTTTTTCTTATAATTTTGCAGATTTCAAATCCATCTACATGTGGAAGCATTATGTCAAGCGTGATTAAATCATAAGAATTTAAAGCAATTTTTGAGCTAGCAACTCTTCCATTAATAGCAATATCTACATCATAAATATTGCTATCTAGGCGGTTTTTTATAAAGTTTACAATAGCGAGTTCATCTTCGACTATTAGTATACTTTTTTTCATTTAGAACCTTTTTTGAAATTTTGTAAATAAAAAATCAGTTGAACTCACACCAGCATGACAAGCCACACAACTTTTAGGATCTCCGCCCCAAGCTTGGTATTTGCCATTTTTCTTAACAAATCTAGCATATCCCCAGCCATCACTTTCTTTATGTTTTGTTACATCTTTTATCATGTATTCTACTCTTTGAATTTTATCAGCTTCAAGTGCTGATGGAAATGTTGGCATTTCATTAACGCTCCAACCAATTTTTACAACTTTACCGCCATTTGGCATAACTTTCGCCTTGTTTCTAAGCGCATTAAACGCAACTGGATTTGCTAAAACATATCGTATCTCATTTTTATCTTTTCTAAAATGAGTAGCAATAATCCTATAATCTTTGTATCCCTCAATATCTTTAAAAGATAATCCTGTATTTTTCATAGTCAAGTTTGGTACATTTGTATTGCCACTTTGATATACATCCGCTGCATTTGCAAATGAACTACACAACAATACACCTACTGCTAATTTACTTAATTTTCCCATTTTTTCTCCTTAAATTTTTTGATGCCTTAGAATTATAATGGGTATTTATGAAGATTGCATGAAGATAAAATCTTTATTTCTTCATATAATCTTCATAATTACTTGTTAAAAATATTTGGCATCTAGTCTATCCGACAAAAGGATTTACATCAAATGATAGTGTAAAACTTTCTTCATCTGTAAAAACACAAAACTATCTTGCTGATAGTAAAGGTATAGCATTATATACTTTTGATAAAGATACAAAAAATAAATCAAATTGCTACAATGGATGTGAAGCTAAATGGCCAGTATTTTACACAGATGTGAATAAGCTAAATCTTCCTATAGGAGTTAAAAAAGATGATTTTGGAACAATTAAAAGAAATAATGGTTCTATGCAAACTACTTATAAGTCTAAGCCATTATATTACTTTTTTAAAGATTCAAAAGCTAAAGATACAAATGGAGATTGGGTAAAAGGTGTTTGGCATCTTGTTGAGCTAAACAGATAAATTTTTGACTAGATGATACTCAAAAAAGCTTCATAAGAGTTTTTTAAAAGCTCAATCGAAAAAAATATAAAAAGCAGAGCAGATAATCTATTTGTGATATGTGTTCTGCTATCTGTGAAAAAATTTCCCATTTTCGAGACTCCATAGGCTACACCAAAAAAAGATGTAATATGCCCCAAAGTTAAAACTCCAATTTGAAATACTAAAATATTACTATGTAAAAAAGGTGCTAAAATAACACTAAAAAATATGATAGCTTTTGGATTCGAGAGGTGAACCACTATACCCTTTAAAAAGATATGTGAAAGTCGCTTGTCCTTCTCTTTGCCTCTTTTTAGATGTGCAGTAGCATTCCAAATGCTAAAAGAGATATATAGGAGATAGATAGAGCCAAAAAGTCCTATAAAGAGTTGAAAGTAAGGGTTGTGACCGATATTTTTAAGTCCAAAACCAACCAATGAGAGATAAAACAAAGATGCAAAGAGTACACCACTAGCTGCGACAAAGCCAGCAATTCTGCCGTTACTCAATGTTGTGCGTATTATAAAAAGAATATCAGGTCCAGGAATCAAAGCACCCATGAGTCCGATAAAGTATAAAGAGAAAATTTCTATTGACATAAATTCCTAACAAAAAGAAGCAAATAATAACATAGATTTTCTAAATAGGGTATAATTTTAAAAAAATTAGGTTTTATAGTTGAAAAGAGAAAATAACACATTATTTCATATGTTTTTGAACTCATGTGAAAAATACAAAGAAAAAATAGCATTTATATATAAGATAGGTGAGCAAGAGTTTGAAGTTACTTATGAAAAACTTTTTGATGATGTGCTTATACTCTCGAGAGAGCTTCGAGCAAAAAATATTACTAAAAATTCAAAAGTTATGTTTGTTTGTAATAATAGATATGAATGGATAGTAACAGATTTAGCTATAGTCTCTATTGGGGCAATTAGCATACCTAGGGGAAGCGATACACCAACTAATGAATTAGAATTTATAATGCGACATTCAAAATGTGAATTTTTGATAATTGAATACGAATCAATTTATAAACAACATGAGAAAATGATAAAAAAACTCTCTCTAAAATCTATTTTTATTGTAGAGGGGGAGAGCATTCATTCCATTTTTGATAATATTTATTCATATAATGACTTGTTAAAAAATAAGAAGATTTATACAAATGAGATAGAAGAGTTTGAAGAATTGAGAAATAATTTAGACGAAGACGATATCTTTACGCTTATTTACACATCAGGAACAACAGGAATACCAAAAGGCGTCATGCTTTCCCATAAAAACATCATGTACAATGTGCGAGAAATGCCTAGTATTATAGGTTTAACGAGTGATGATATTTGGGTGTCTATTCTGCCGTCTTGGCATATTTTTGAGCGAGCTGTTGAGTACTTATCAATCTCAAAAGGTTGTCGTACTATATATTCTACGATAAAAACTTTTGCAAATGATCTAGAAGAGTATAAGCCGACTATTGTAGCAACTGTACCTAGACTTTGGGAGTCTATGTACACCAAAATAAATAATAAACTAAAAAAAGAAAACCCAAGAAAAGCAAATATTTTTAATAAATTAGTAAATATTTCAGCAAGCTATAACCATAATCTTAGAATTGTAAAAGATGAATTACCAGTATTTGTAAAAGAAAATTTTATCTTTACATGTAGCAAAAAACTCGTAGCTTATATTAAGCTGTTTTTCTTATATCCATTCAATAAATTGGCAAAAAAGAAACTTCAGGCTGTGCAAGAGAAATTTGGCGGGAGATTAAGACTTGCCATAAGCGGTGGTGGGTCATTGCCAGATTTTATAGATGTATGGATAGACGCAATAGGAATTCGTATAGTAAATGCTTATGGCATGACAGAGTGTGCTCCAGCTATCGCAGGGCGAGCACTAAACTGCAATACTTTTTCTACTTTAGGATTAGCCACAAAAGATACAGAATTGAAAATCGTTGATAAAAATGGAAATGGGCTAGAAAATGGAAAAGTTGGAGAAATTTATATCAAAGGAGAGCAAGTAACTCCAGGATATTATGATAATGAAGAAGAAAATAAAAAAGCATTTACGCAAGATGGTTATTTTAAAAGCGGAGATTTAGGAAAACTTACTTTGCGTAACGAATTAGTCATAACAGGCCGCTCCAAAGAGGTCATTGTGCTTGCTAATGGAGAAAATGTAGATCCAAGTCGTATAGAATCTGCCATCTCAAAACTTCCTTTTATCTCAGATGCAATACTTGTGGGGCAAGATAAAAAAGGTCTTGGCATGCTTGTTGTTCCAGATTTTGATGAATTAAAAGAGTATGTCTCTAAGAATTTCAATAAAGTCGCAACTAATATGGAAAGTGTATTGGAGGATAAAAATATAGTAAATAAAATCAAAAATGATATGAATAAACTTCTGAATAACAAAGCAGATTTTAAACCATTTGAAAAACTACAAAATATTCACTTTTTAAAAGAAGATTTTGAAATAGGAACTGAACTTACAAATACCTTAAAGAAGAAAAGACATGTGATAGAGCAAAAATATAAAGAAATTATCAATAAATTTTTAAAATGAAAATGAAAAGGGGTCAGGGTTAAACTTTACACTTTTTAATAAGAAGTGTAAAGTTTAACCCTGACCCCTAAACGGAGTCCCATGATACAACTAACAAACATCGCCAAAAGTTTTGCAATGCAAGAGCTTTTTAGTAATATTAATTTTAAATTAAACCATAAAAATAGAGTTGGTTTAGTAGGTCGCAATGGTAGTGGAAAATCCACACTGTTCAAATTAATCTTAGGTGAAGAAGAGCCTGATTGCGGCGAGATTTTAATCCCTAAAAATTATAGAATAGGCACAC
>CAZYTB010000005.1:5482-37617 GCA_964650375.1 uncultured Campylobacterales bacterium
CACTGAAACAGCATCTAAAATTTAGTGAAAAAACTTTGAGAGCAGAAGTGTCGCTCGCGCTTGGAGAAGAAGCTAAATATGATGTTTATAGGGTAGAAAAGATTCTATTTGGACTGGGTTTTACTAGTGAGGATTTAGAAAAAAGCCCACTCTCCTTTTCAGGCGGTTATCAGATACGGATAAATCTTGCCAAGCTTTTGGTGACTGAACCAAATCTTTTACTTTTAGATGAGCCTACAAATTATCTTGATATCGTCTCCCTTCGCTGGCTGGAATCCTTTTTAAGAAATTTTGACGGAGAAGTTATTTTAATCACACACAATCGTGATTTTATGGATACCGTAACAACCCATACTATGGGTATAATAAGAAAAAGGTTGAGTCTAATCGCTGGAAATACTCATAAATTTTATGAACAACTAGCGGCAAACGATGAGCTTTATGCTAAACAAAAAATTTCGCAAGATAAAAAGATAAAAGAGCTAGAGGAGTTTATAGCGAAAAATAAAGCTAGGGCGTCAACTGCGGCTTTGGCTCAATCAAAAGTTAAGCAACTGGAAAAGATTGAGCGGATGGATGACTTTGGAGTAGATGCATCACTAAAGTTTGATTTTAATTTCAAAGATACTCCAGCTAAGATTTTGCTAGAAGTTAAAAATTTGAGTTTTGGCTATACACCTGATAATATATTGTTTAAAGACATCTCTTTTGTTCTTAAAAAAGGCGAATGTCTAGGAATTATAGGCAAAAATGGCAAAGGAAAATCAACATTTTTAAATATGCTATCAGGAGAATTAAAACAAAATGAAGGTGAGATAAACCTACATGTAAGTACCTCATTCTCACATTTTGGACAAACAAATATAAATCATTTAAATCTAAATAACACGGTTTTTGAAGAAATCTATAGCTCTAGCACAAAACTTTCAAACACAAATGCTAGAGCTATAAGTGGAGCTATGATGTTTAGCGGAGATAGCAGCGACAAGAAAATCTCCCTTCTCTCAGGTGGCGAAAAAAGCAGAGTGATGCTTGGAAAAACTTTAGTGCAAGAAGTAAATCTACTATTTTTAGATGAGCCGACAAATCACTTAGATATGGAATCTATAGAGTCTTTAACAAACGCAATAAAAAACTTTCAAGGCTCGGTTGTTATAGTAACTCACTCCGAAGAATTATTGAGGCGTGTGGTAGATAGATTGATAATATTTGCAAAAAATGGGGCGCAGTATTTTGATGGTGGATATGACTTATTTTTGGAAAAAATAGGCTGGGAAGAAGAGGAAGAAGCAAACAAAGATAAGAAAGTTGTAAAATCAAATATGTTTGAAAATAAAAAGAAAAGAGCAACGCTTTTACAAGAGCGAAACAAACTGACAAATCCTTTAAAAAAAGAGATTGAAAAGCTAGAAACTAATATAATCAAAACAGAAGAATTACTTGAAAATAATCAAAAAGAATTAATAGTTTTATCAAGCAAAGGCGAAAGTGCCAAAATTGTGGATTTATATAAGATAATATCATCGCAAGAGAGTAAAGTAGAAATATCCTTTAATAAGTTAGAGGAAGTGCAAAATAAGTTTGATGAAATAACAGCAGAATTTGAAAAAAAACTCGAAGAACTAATTTGAGCGAAAACAAAAAACTAAATACTTTTACGCTATCGGGATTGATAATAGGCCCAATCCTTGGCTCTGGCGTAGTTTTACTGCCACCGCTTTTATACGATATGATTTCAACTTACTCGCTAATTGTATGGATTTGCATACTAATCTTGGGTTTTGCATTTGCTTTGGTTTTTGGAAAACTTGCTATTTTATTTCCAGGAGATGGTGGCGTTTCTCTTGCAACAAAAGCTACTTTAGGAAAAATGTACCAACTGCTCACCTCTTTTTATCTTATTTGTGCAGTATTATTTGGACCTGTTGCTGTTCTTTTGATTGCTGCACAGTTTGTTAGTGAATATTTTCCAAATATTTCAATTGTCACTTTAGCCTTCTTTATATACATGATCACTTATGCTCTGCTTTTAATAAAAATAGAATTTTTAGGCAAATTGATGTTAATAGTTACATCCGTCATAACTTTAATATTTCTAATTTCAAGCATAAATATTTTGTTACATGTAGAGAACTTCACATTTGTACTTCCACATGTAGAGGTTAAAGAGATTGGTTATTCATTTCTGCTGGTTTTTTGGGCGATAGTCGGCTGGGAAGTCATAGGTAACTATTCAAATGATGTAAAAAATACTAAAACTTTAATCTCTTCCGTAATATTTTCTGCGATTATAGTATCTTTAGTATATTTTCTCATAGCACTTGCAGTTTGTTTTGGAGAGTTTGAGTTTAAAAATAGTGAAACTTTCAAATTAGTCTGGCTAATACAGCCTATCTTTAAAGAATATTCAAACATTATTCTCTCAAGTATGTCTTTGATTTTATGCATTGGGACTATTATACTTTTTGTTGGTGGAGTTTCGAGGCTTATTTCATCGTTAAATTTGACAAGATATTCATCTAAACATTTAAAAAATGGTGCACCAATTGGTGCATTAAATCTTTTGTCATTAGTTTATGTGATACTGCTTTACTTTGTATATACAAATATCTTAAGCTTGTCCAATCTTGTAGCATTTGCTGATGGTTTTTTTATCTCTAATGCAATTATAGGGCTAATTACAGCAACTGTTCTATTTGAAAATGGATTTTTAAGATACAGTTCTATTTTTTTATCTATATTCTTTTTTGTAATCTTACTATTTTCAAATATATTTATTTTGTTTACAATAGCTGGATTATTTATTTTCACCTATTTTAAAAATGATCAAATAACTGTATAATGTACTTTGAAAATTATATTTTGAAGAAAAAATATGTGGAATGCTCTATCAGAAGAATCAAAAAAAGCTTAATTACCTTGATGATAATATGGTTTGCTATGGTAGGAACTCTTTTGACATACCTACTCGTTTGTTATGCGGTTTTAATTGAAGAAAATTACAAGATTTTATATGCTATAGATATATTACAAACCAAGTATTAAGATGAATATCAAAAATGAAAAAGAATTTTTTGTTGATCATGAACATGAGTTAGAAGATATACCAGATGATCCTTTTATGGGATTTCTTCACAAGATTATACGAATGACAGTAAAAGTGTTGGCAGTTTTGATGGTACTGGTTATTGTTTGGGGAATCGGTGATGTTATTTATGTTTTGTATCAGCGTCTTCTTGCCCCACCATTTATGCTCTTAAATATTGGTGATATTTTTGCAACCTTTGGTACTTTTCTTGCAGTGCTCATTGCCATTGAAATTTTTATAAATATTACACTTTACATAAAAACCAATACAACAAATGCTTAGCTCCTATGCTATGGCAATACGAGATGGTAAGCAAATATCGATTAAAGCAGAATTATTGGTTCCTGGTGATATTGTATTTTTACAATCAGGTGACAAAGTACCAGCAGACCTAAGACTTTTTCGTGTAAAGGGACTTCAGGTTCAAGAATCAGCATTAACCGGTGAGTCTATAGCAGTAGAAAAAATTATTGAACAAGTTGCTAAGGAGAGTTCAATAGGCGATCGCCGTTGCATGGCTTTTTCAAGTACTTTGGTTACACAAGGTCAAGGAAGTGGAGTTGTTGTTAAAACTGGAGCAAACACGGAGATCGGTCGCAATAAGTACACTGGTATCAGAAGTAGAGCCACTAACAACCCCACTTATAGCACAAATGACCCAATTTGGTCGTTGGTTTACTCTGGCTATATTAATCATTGCCGTAATTACTTTTATAATTGGATTTTTTATTCGAGATTATGATCTAGATGAAATGTTTCTTGCTGCAGTAAGTTTGGCAGTGGCTGCAATTCCTGAGGGATTGCTTGCGATTATGACCATTACTCTTGCCATTGGTGTGCAACGCATGGCAAAACGCAATGCTATTATTCGCAAACTGCCTGCAGTTGAAACTCTTGGAGCAGTATCAGTTATTTGTTCAGATAAAACAGGAACACTGACACGAAATGAGATGACCGTGAGCACAATTGCTACAGCTGAGAATTTATTTGAACTCTCTGGCACAGGGTATGATCCATATGGCACAATACTCCTCTTTGGTAAAGATGTTCCTACTGAAGAACAATCACTTTTGAAAGAGATTACCCGAGCTGCTATGCTTTGTAATGATGCCTCATTAGAGCAAAAAGAGAATGATTGGCTTGTTCATGGAGACCCGATGGAAGGTGCATTATTGGTAGTAGGTTTAAAAGTGGGTTTAGTTATGGAAGCAGAAATAAAACAATACCCTCGTACAGATCTAAGAGGTTGATGTTTATGCACGCGTTAATCCTGAGCATAAACTACTTTTAGTTAAACTGTTGCAGGAACAGGGTTTGATTGTAGCCATGACGGGAGATGGGGTGAATGATGCACCATCTCTAAAACGCGCTGATGTTGGTATTGCTATGGGACATAATGAAACTGAGGCTGCTAAAGAAGCTGCAGAAATGGTACTTGCTGATGATAATTTTTCTTCAATAATCCATGCTGTAGAAGAGGGACGCACTGTCTATGATAATCTTAAAAAGGCCATTTTGTTTATTTTTCCAACCAATGGTGGACAAGCACTTATAATTCTAGCTGCCATCATGTTTGGTTTCCACCAGTTACCTTTAACCCCGGTACAAATACTTTGGATAAATATGGTTACAGCCGTTACTTTAGCACTTTCATTAGCCTTTGAACCGTCTGAGATAAATATAATGAACCGATCGCCAAGAGATGTTCATGAAGCGATGCTTACCCCATATTTAGTATGGCGTGTTGCCTTTGTTTCAGTTATTTTGATGGGTGGAACATTTAGTCTGTTTATTTGGGAAATGAATCAAGGTGCTTCCATAGAACATGCCCGAACTGTTGCTGTCAATACGCTCCTTATGTTTGAGATATTTTATCTCTTTAATGCGCGTTACATAACATCTTCAGTACTTAACTGGTCAGGATTTACTGGTAATCTTTATGCCCTCCTTTCAATTGTTATACTTATTATTCTCCAACTTGCTTTTACCTACTTTGCACCAATGCAGTCACTTTTTGGTACAACAGCGCTTGCCTTTAGTGTATGGTTACGAATTGTATTGGTAGCATCTTCGGTGCTTTTTCTCGTAGAGTTGGAGAAATATGTTGTTCGGTATATGAGGAGGGACAAATAATACAGGAACATAAATCAGTGCATCCGTTGGGACCCCCTAATAGGATTATTTTTGTGCTTCAGTAAGATTATTTGAAACAAATTTCCAATTGATAACTTTCCACCAGTTTTCAAGATAATCAGGTCGCACATTACGATAATCTATATAATATGCATGTTCCCAAATATCACATGTAAGCAGAGGCATACGATTGTAGTGCATTGGGTTATCGGCATTTGATAACTCTTCTATAGAGAGATTGCCATCTTTTGTTAAAACCAACCATACCCATCCAGAGCCAAAAAGACCAGCAGCTTTGTCTAAAAATTCTTTTTTAAAAGCTTCCATTGAACCAAAACAATGTTTTATTAAGTCAGATAATTCTATTGAAGGATTAGTTGATATGCCAGAAAGTCCAAGCCAATAAAAATTGTGGTTAAAAACTTGTGCAGCATTGTTAAAAATTCCACCAGTAGAATGTTGCACTATATATTCAAGTGACTTATTTTAAAATTCGGTACCTTCAATGAGAGTGTTAAGCTTATTGACATATCTGGCATGATGTTTACCATAATGGTATGTTATAGTTTCAGAAGATATATGTGGCTCCAATGCCGTCTCTTTAAAAGGCAACGACATTAATTCAAATTTCATTTTATTTCCTTTGATTCTAAAATATCAACTATAGAGTTTTGTGTAAATACAAGGCAAATCAAAATTTTATTAATCAATAGTTTCGTAAACTTTAACTTCAGGACGACCAGAAAACCAATCATGTGGTGGCATATCTTCATGTGATTTTTTAAATGCTTCACTTTGCGTATAGTCAGTGAAATTTTTTATATTTTTCCATACTGTTTCTATGATAAATTGACTATTTTCTTCTACGATTGGTAAATTTTGTGGGGCCAAGAGTCTCATGTCAACAAATCCAACTTGCTCTTTTATGTTGTGTTTTTCAACAGCACCTTTTAGATATTTGCTATATTCTTCATAGTGTTCCGCTTTAATAGGAAACTTAGTAAAAACGATAATCATTGTTTTGCTCCTTTAAAATTTTGACGCTTAAAAGAGAGTATCATTGTCTTTTAAGTGTTATAAATGAAATTATAACATGTTAGAATAAACATAAAAACTAAACCTCTTTTTTGATGGTGATAAAAATACCACCTAAGATTATGATTGTAGATATTACCAAAGTAAAACTCAAAGCCTCATCTAACAAAAAGATACTTAAAAATATCGATATTGGAGGGACTAAGAGTTGAAGGGCACCTGATGCCATGATGGAGATTTTTGGGAGTATGTAATACCAAAGAGTATAACCCAAGGCTGAAGTAATTCCTCCGGAAATCATAGCTAGTATAATTCCTTTTGAATCTATATGAGTGGAATGAACAAAGAAAAGATAAAAAAGCACTAGATAGAAAATTGATTTGAAAAAATTATCTGCTGTATGTAGTACCGCATTTGTGGAATTTTTGCCTAAAATTGTATATATGCCCCAAGCAAAACCAGCTATTATCATCAAAAAAGCATGATATAGTGATATATCAAAATTTTGATTGGGATATAGAAGATAGAAGAGTCCGCTAAGTGCTAAAAGAAGACCTATGATTTTTCTCATACTAATTTTCTCTTTATAGATAAGCGCAAATACGATGAGAGTTAGTTGAACTACTGCAAATAAAATCAAAGCACCAATTCCTGCATTTAAGTTTATATATGAATAAGAAAAAGAGATAGCATACAAAAAAAGCATAAATGAACTTAGCCAATTTTTCTTTACATGTAGAGCTAATTCTTTCTCTTTAAAATATAATAGAATTAATAAAACAATCGCACCAGAAAAGAGCCTGAAGAAAGTAAAGCTATAAGCATCGATATTGCTATGAAATAAGGCAGCCCTAGCCAAAAGAGAATTAGATGCAAAAAATAGTAAAGTTATAAAAATTGCTAATATTAGTTTTGTACTCATGATAGTTTATACTATATTTTTATTTATTTATTGTTTAGTATGGTAAAATTTTGGTATTATTAAGATAAAAAGTAGATATTATGACTTATGTTGAGTGGTTTGACGATTTTCATAAAAAAAGAGACAAGATTGTCCAAAAATTTAAAAATCGTTCGCAAGAAGAAATTATTGAATATTTTGTATTTGAAAATATGGTAAAAAATGAGCCAGATTTTTGTCTTTTATATAAAGAAAAAAAGAAGTGCCATAATATGGAGTATCTAAATTGCTTTTTTTGTGCTTGTCCTTATTTTGAATTTAATGATGATGGCTTAAAAGTAGAAAATGGGATTACTGTAAAAAGCCGATGTTTGATATCTTCCAAAAACTCATCAAAATTTATTTATAAAAATGTTGAACATTGTGATTGTTCAAACTGTATAGTTCCCCACACAAAGAAATTTGTGACTAAATTTTTTAAGACTTATAGATAATGAAATCCCATATCGAAAGCTTTACTCCTGTTGTAGATGAAAATTCCTATATTTTAATTCTTGGCTCCATTCCTTCCATAAGGTCTCTTCAAGCACAAGAGTATTATGCTCATCCTAGAAATTCTTTTTGGTATATTATGTCTCAATTATTTGATTTTGATGAAGAGCTGTGCTATGAAAAAAGATTAGATATGCTTTTAAAAAACAGAGTTGCACTTTTTGATGTCATAGGCTCTTGCAAAAGAGAGGGTAGTTTAGATAGTGCTATAAAAGAAGTAGAGCATCAAGATTTTGAGAATTTTTTTCAAAAATATCCTAATATTACTTATGTATTTTGCAATGGTACAAAAGCGTATAGTGAGTTTTTAAAAGTTTATAAAGGGGATAAAAAAGTTTATAAATTACCATCAACTTCGCCTGCAAATGCAAGGGCAAAAAAAGAAGATAAATTAAAAGTCTGGGAGATAATAATTAATGTATGATTTGCTAAAAAATGATAAAGAAAATATGGACAATATCATTAAGGCATTTTATGATATTTCTACTACTTATTTAAAAAACATGAATGAGCGAAATGTGGGAGTAAAACAACCAAAGTTTGAACAAACAATACTTCAAAAAAAAGGTGTAGGGTTTTTAAAATCACTGGAACTGTTTAATAAAAAATTTGAACCATATTTAAGCAGTAGTGCAGGTTCAAGATATTTTGGTTTTGTTACTGGCGGTTCGACTCCAGCTTCACTTATTGGAGATTGGATAACTTCTTTGTTTGACCAAAATGTAGCTTCAATGGATGAGTCCTGTTCTCCAAACATCACACTTGACACAATAAATCAGTTAAAAACTTTTTTTGAACTAGGCGATAGTTTTGAGGGTATTTTTGTGAGCGGTGCCACGATGTCAAATTTTGTCGGACTCGCAACAGCAAGACAATGGTTTGGCAGATATTTTGAAAAAAATATCGCAGTTGATGGATTGTGGAGTATAAGTGAAAAACTAAATATCTATAGCGGAACGCCACATTCTAGTATATATAAATCACTCTCAATGTCAGGCCTTGGTAAAAGTTCACTAACATTGGTTGAAACATTGAAAGATAGGGAAGCACTAAATTTATCTGCCCTAAAATCTGCTCTTGAAAAACAAAACAATACTCCTAGTGTGGTTGTAGCAAATGCCGGCACAGTGAATAGTGTAGATTTTGATGATATCAAAGCAATAGCCAAATTAAAAGAAAAGTATAATTTTTGGTTACATGTAGATGCTGCATTTGGCGGATTTGCCAAATGTTCACCAAAATATAAACATCTCATAGACGGACTCGAATCTGCCGATTCTATCACGATTGATGCACATAAATGGCTAAATGTTCCTTATGACAGTGCTATGCATTTTACAAAACATTTGGATTTGCAATTTGAAGTATTTAAAAACTCTGCGCCATATTTAAAGCCAGATTTTTTGACGAGTAATTTCGTTCACTTGAGCCCGGAAAATTCTCAAAGATTAAGAGCCTTGCCAATTTGGTTTACACTAAATGCATATGGGATAGATGGATACCGTGAGATAGTTGAGCGAAATTGTAAAATGGCACAAGATATTGCTAAAAAGATTCAAAACTCAGATAATTTTATATTGCTTAGTGATGTTATACTAAATGGAGTTTGTTTTACACTAAATAAAGAAGATTTGTCTATGGAAGCAATCAACCAGTACATCACAAAATTAAAAGAAAATGGAAAAATATTTATGACACCTACTGTGTATCAAAACAAACCAGCACTTAGAATATCTGTAACAAATTGGCAAACAAGTGAAAAAGATATGGCTATAACTTGGGATGCTTTAAATGAAGCATTATGATTATTTTAATATACTACAATAAAAATATCAAGGATTGTTTTGAAAAAACCACTCAAACTTTTAATCTCTTCTCTTGAGCCATCTGCAAATTTGCACTTAGAGCCGATTTTAGAAAGATTAGATAGTTGTGAACTTTTTGGTATATTTGATGAAAAATTCGGAAAGCCTTATCTTCCCTCAAGCGCATTTTCTATTATGGGATTTTTAGATGTAATTCCAAAAATAAAAAAAGCAAAAAGGGCTATAAAAGAGTTGGTGAATCTTAGTTTTAAAGTAGATAAAGTTTTGCTTATAGATTCCCCTGCTTTTAACCTTCCTTTGGCAAAAGCTATAAAAGAGAAAAATCCACATGTAGAGATTATTTATTATATACTTCCGCAAGTATGGGCTTGGAAAGCAAAAAGAGTTAAAAAAATAGAAAAATACTGTGATGTATTAGCTTCTGTTTTGCCTTTTGAGAGTAAGTTTTATAACTGCTCAACTTTCGTTGGCCATCCATTGATAGACGAGATAAAAGAGTTTAAACAAAGTTATAAAAAAACTGGAGTTGTGTGCTTTTTACCTGGTAGTAGAAAAAGCGAGATTAGAGCTTTGATGCCAATTTTTAAAGAATTAGTGAAAAAGGTAGATAAAAAACCATTGCTCGTAATTCCATCATTTTTTAAGCAAGAAGAGATAGAAGATATATATGGAGATATTAGTGAATTTGAAATCTCAAGAGATGCTAAAGCTGCATTTTTGCAAAGTGAGTTTGCTTTTGTTTGCTCAGGAACCGCAACTCTTGAAGCAGCATTGATAGGTACGCCTTTTATACTAGCATACAAGGCAAAAAAGATAGATTATTTTATAGCAAAGAAATTTGTGAAACTCAAACATGTAGGACTAGCAAATATCATATTGGATTTTGAGGGATTCGAGCCTCTACATGTAGAACTTTTGCAAGAAGAGGTGACTACGCAAAACTTATATGCACAGTATGAAAAAATTGACAAAGAAAATTTTTTTGAAGAATCTTTACATTTGAGAGAGATTTTGCAAAAAGGTGCGTTGGATGATATGTTAGCTATAATAACAAAAAGATAAAAAGCAGGAGTGAAGATGCAAAAAGAGCCAATGACGGATTTTGGTTTCCAAAAATTAAGTATTGAATTAAATGATTTGAGAAAAGTTCAAAGACCAGAGATTGTAATAGAGATTGATATCGCAAGAAGTCATGGAGATTTGAAAGAAAATTCAGAATATCACGCAGCAAAAGACAAACAACTTTTTATAGAATGTAGAATTGCAGAACTTAGTGATTTAATGACAAGAGCTCAAGTGATAGACCCAAGTACATACAATCATGATAAGATTAGATTTGGTTCGACGGTAACTTTGCTAGACTTAGAAATAGAAGAAGAGCTTGTTTATTCGATAGTAGGAAGTACTGAGAGTAATCCAAATAATGGTTTGATTTCTTATCACTCCCCTATGTCTAAGCAATTATTAGGGAAAGAAGAGGGAGATGAGGTGACTGTGAAATTGCCCTTAGGCGAAAAAGTATTTGAAGTTTTAAGTCTTTGTTATAAGGAGATAGACTTTGAAAAATAGTGAAAATAAAATACCTGTTGCTATTGTAGGCGCGAGTGGATACACAGGATTGGAACTTCTAAAACTTTTGATAACTCATCCAAAATTTGAAATAGTCTATGTTGGAAATAGCGAAGGTGGAGTAAAAGTAGAGGATTTGCATCCATCATTAAAAAATGTTTTTTCAGGGAATATTTTAAAAAGCGATGCAAAAGAAATAGCTAAAGTTTCAAAATTAGCTTTTCTTGCACTTCCTCACAAAACTTCTATGGAATTTGCGAGCCAGCTGTTAGAGTTAGGTGTTAAAGTAGTTGATTTCTCTGCCGATTACAGGTTAGAATTAGATACCTACGAGAAGTATTATTGTCCTCATGCTGATAAAAAAAATATTCCAAATGCTATTTATGGTCTTCCAGAATTTTATAGAGAAAAAATAAAAAACACAAATTTAGTTGCAAATCCAGGCTGCTATCCGACTGCTGCACTTTTAAGTTTACTGCCATTTTGCAAGTATATAGATGAAAAATATCCTATATTCATCGATGCCAAAAGTGGAGTTAGCGGAGCTGGAAAAAAATGCACGCAAAAGACGCATTTTGTTTCAATTGATGAAAATATTTTTGCTTATAGTCCTATGATGCATAGGCATGAACCAGAGATAAAAGAAAAAATGAAAATTTTCTCAGGTGTTAGCTTTGATGTAAATTTTGTACCCCATCTTTTACCAATAATTAGAGGTGAAATGGTAGATAGCTACATGCTTTTAAAAGAAGAAGGAATTAATCCTCTAAATATTTTGAGAGATTTTTATAAAAATGAACAATTCGTTAGGATATTTGATCATCCAGTAGATATGAAATCATCATCAGGAACAAACTTTTGTGATATTTTTGCAAAAATGGTAGGTAAAAAACTATATCTAAATGCCGCAATTGACAATATTCTAAGAGGATCTTCTTCTCAAGCAGTTGCAAACGCAAATATTATGTTTGGTTTTGATGAAAATCTAGGAATACCTATGATCGCATATGTGCCATAACATCAAAGAAGGCGCCGTTTTTATTAGTGATGCCCACGAAAACGAAAAGAGAGATTACTTTTTTCGTTTTCTTCGTATGGTTGACTCACAGGAGATAAAACCAACACAGCTTTTTCTTATGGGCGATATGTTTGATTTGCTTGTTGGTGAAATAACATATCAAAAAAATAAATACACTAAATACATAAAACTAATAGATAAAATTGCCTTAGAAATTGAAGTATTTTATTTTGAAGGCAATCATGATTTTACTATAAAAAGATTATTTAAAAATGTTAAAGTATATAGTATAGATATGCAGCCAGTTGTTTTTATGCTAGAAAATAAAAGAATACTTTTATCTCACGGTGATAAATATGGCGGCAGTTTGCATACAATATATACCTATATAATTAGAAATAGATATATCCTTAAAATTTTAAATATTTTTGACAATTTTTGTCGTAATTGCATATCAAGAAAGATTGAAAAAGATCTTTTGCAAAAAAATATATGCACTAAAATAGAAAATTTTAAAGAACTGATAGAGAAAAAGATAAAGAATTATATGGAATTTGATGTGGATATTATTGTTGAAGGACATTACCACCAAAATACAAGTTTTGATGTTGGGAAAATTGAATATATTAACTTTTCCTCCTTTGCGTGCAACCAAAGTTATTTTATTGTACAATTAGCACCAGATATAAAATTTATAGAAAAGAAATTAAGGGGCTACGATGTTTGATAGCAACATACTAAAAGTTGGCTCTAATGAAATGGAGCTGGTTGATTTTCGTATTTTAAAACAAGATGGAGATAAGATTTACGAGGGAATTTATGGTGTAAATGTATCAAAAGTTCGCGAAATTATTAAAATCCCAAATCTTACAGAAATCCCAGGTGTTCCATAGTATATAGAAGGCATATTTGATCTTCGTGGTGTAGTTATCCCAGTTGTTAATTTGGCAAAATGGATGAATATTAATGAACCTGATGCCAAGAAGTTGAAGCCTAGGATTATCATCACAGAATTTAGTGATATTTTGATAGGTTTTATTGTACATGAAGCAAAAAGAATCAGAAGAATAAGCTGGAAAGACATAGAGCCGGCATCATTTGTTTCAGGTATGGGAGCTTTGGAGAAGAGTCAAATCACAGGCGTAACCAGAATAGAAAATGATGAAGTTTTGCTAATTCTGGATTTAGAGAGTGTTGTCGAAGAATTAGGTTTCTATAAGCCAAGAACCGATATGGACGCAAATGAAATTATGCGGCTGAAAGGAATAGCGCTTATTTTGGATGATAGTATGGTTGCTAGAAAAATAGTGAGCGATGCACTGAAAAAGATGGGGCTAAAGGTGGTAGAAGCGCAGAATGGATTGGATGGACTCAAAAAACTAGAAGAGTTATATGGCATATATGCTGATAGATTAAAAGATGAATTAAAGATTATCATCAGTGATGTCGAAATGCCACAAATGGATGGTTTTCACTTTGCATCAAATGTTAAAGATGACGAAAGATTTAAAGCTATTCCTATCGTTTTTAATTCTTCTATTAGTGATCATTTCAGCGAATTAAGAGGGAAAGAGGCGGGCGGCGAGGCCTATTTGACAAAGTTTGATGCAGCGATTTTTTACGAAGAGATTTCAAAGGTAATAAAGTCGCACATTAAAGATGAAGAGTAAAGGTGAGTTTATGGATGATATTCAAGAAATATTAGAAGACTTTTTGATTGAATCGTTTGAATTAATCGAACAACTTGATCAGGATTTAGTTGAGCTTGAACATAAACCCGAAGATCTCGAATTATTAAATCGTATCTTTAGAGTTGCTCATACAATTAAAGGTTCTTCATCTTTTTTAAGCTTTGATATTCTAACAGCACTGACCCACCATATGGAAGATGTTTTAAACAAAGCAAGAAAAGATGAATTAAGAATTGTTCCAGAAGTGATGGATGTTGTGCTAGAGTCAATTGACATGATGAAAGAACTCCTTTTTTCTATCAGAGACAATGGCAATGACACAGCAATTGCTATAAACATAACCGATATATGTAGCAGACTTAATATTATATCTCAAGGAAAAGATTTACTTGCTGTTCAATCTGATGAGCTTGAAGGCAAAGAAGAGCAAAGAAAAGCTCAAGAACAATCTCAGGAAGAAGAGATTGACTACTCTAATCTAAGTGATGATGAAGTAGAGGCAGAGATTGAGCGACTTTTAAAAGAAAAAAAGGAAGAAACTAAACAGAGAAAGACTCAGAAGAAAAAAGTTGTGGCTGATGATTCTAAAATAGAAAAAAAACCAGAAGTTAAAAAAGTTGCGATAACTACAGATACCCCTGTCAAAAAACAGACTTCCAGTGCAATTGAACAAACAATTAGAGTTGAAGTAAAAAGGCTTGATCATTTAATGAATCTTATAGGTGAACTTGTTCTTGGCAAAAATAGATTATTGAAAATTTATAATGATGTAGAAGAGAGATACGAGGGTGAAAAATTCTTAGAAGAATTAAATCAGGTAGTATCATCTGTTTCTTTAGTAACAACAGATCTTCAGATTGCAGTTATGAAGACAAGAATGCTTCCTGTTGCGAAAGTATTTAATAAATTCCCAAGAATGGTAAGAGATTTATCCCGAGAACTTGGCAAATCTATAGATTTAAAAATATCTGGTGAAGATACGGAACTTGATAAATCGATAGTCGAAGAGATAGGTGATCCGCTGGTTCATATAATCAGAAATTCCTGTGATCATGGAATCGAAGATGGGGAAACTAGAGCTTTAAAAGGCAAAACAAAAGGTGGGACTATAGAGCTTAAAGCGTACCATGAAGGCAATAATATAGTTATAGAAATCGTAGATGACGGTAAGGGATTGGACCCGGATATGCTTCGTCATAAATCTTTAGAAAAAGGGATTATAACTGAACGAGAAGCAGATACTATGAGCGACAAAGAGGCATATACTCTGATATTTAAGCCAGGTTTTTCAACAGCAGCTTCTGTTACTAGCATTTCAGGTAGAGGTGTCGGTATGGATGTCGTTAAGACAAATATAGAAAAATTAAATGGCATTATAGATGTTGATAGCGGAATAGACAAAGGAACAATTATTAAACTTAAAATTCCTCTTACTCTTGCTATTATTCAAGCTTTGCTGGTTGGTGTCCAAGAAGAATTTTATGCTATTCCATTGGCTTCAGTTTTGGAAACTGTAAGAATTCCTCTTGATGAAATATATACAATAGAAGGCAAAAATGTTTTAAGGCTTAGAGACGAAATTCTTTCCTTGGCAAGGTTATCTGATATTTTTGGTGTAGATAGTGTTTATGAAAATAACGAACATGCTTATGTCGTTGTTATTGGATTAGCTGAATCAAAACTAGGTATTATAGTTGACACATTGGTTGGACAAGAAGAGATAGTTATAAAGTCTATGGGTGATTATTTAAAAGGAATTGATGGAATTGCGGGAGCTACAATAAGGGGCGATGGTAGAGTAACTTTGATTATTGATGTAGCTGCACTTATGAATTTAGCTAAAAATATAAATATAGATATAAAAGCAAGCACGCAAATTGCCACCAAAACAAAAGAGAAGCCAAGTGATTACTTTGTATTGGCCGTTGATGATAGCAAGATGGACAGAAATATTATGAAAAAATCCATGAGCCCTATCGGCATTAGTGTAGTTGAGGCAGCAAACGGTCTAGAGGCGTTAAGTTTGATAAAATCTGGTGAATATAATTTTGATGCAATATTAATTGATATAGAAATGCCAAGAATGGATGGTTATACTCTTGCTAGTGAAATTAGAAAATATTCTAAATATAAAAATTTACCGCTGATTGCTGTAACTTCTAGAGCTTCTAAATCAGATAGATTAAGAGGTGTGGAATCTGGTATGAGTGAATATATAACAAAACCATATTCTCCAGAATACTTAGAGAGTGTTGTACGAAAAAATATAAAATTGTTATTGGAGTGATGTGATGCATGATAAATTAGCCCAAGTCCTAAAAAAGCAGCAAAAACAGATACAAGAACCAGAAAAGACAGAAGACGATATAGTTCAATTAGTTGGTTTCATCATTGGAGACGAAGAATATGCTATACCGATACTGAGTATTCAAGAAATAATAAAACCGATAGAATATACTAGAGTTCCTCAAGTTCCAACATATGTTTTAGGAGTTTTTAATCTTCGTGGAGATGTCATTCCTTTGATTGATTTAAGAGTAAAATTTAATCTTGAACCTAGTAGGCAAAATAATGAAACTAGATATATAGTATTAAAGGGTGAGGAAAATACAGCTGGCTTTGTAATAGATAGATTAACAGAGGCAATTCGCATAAAGAGAAATAGAATTGATCCTCCGCCTGAGACAATAAGCTCTGATAGTAGATTGATTTATGGTATTGGAAAAAGAGAAAATAGTATACTCACGATTTTAAGGGTTGAGGCATTATTAAAAAGAGACTTCTAAAAGAAGTCTCTTTTTTTATTGTTTAATAATTTAATTAATATATAGTATATCTATAAAATAAAATTAGAATCTATTGTTGAAGTTTTTTTTAGGTCTTTCTTCTCTTGGTCTAGCTTCGTTAATTCTAAGAGTCCTGCCATCATATTCTTTTTCATTTAATTCATCAATAGCATTTTGAGCTGCACTATCATCATTCATAGTAACAAAACCAAAACCTTTTGCTCTGCCTGTTTCTCTATCAGTAATAATTTTTACAGATTCAACTTCGCCATATTGACTAAATAGATTCTCTAAACCTTCCTCTGTTGTTGTGTAAGAAATATTTCCAACATATATTTGCATCTTTTCTTGTCCTTTAAATAGTTTTATATTAATCAATAAACATGCGCCCTCTTAGTTTATCTTTTGAAAAATACCCATCACAAAATGCATAGTATTACTGAACAATATAGTTAGGGTAGTATTATACTATAATAATTGTAAAATAAGCAATAATTTTTAAAAAATAACAATTAGCAGCATCCTTTATCAGTTTATAAATTAAATTTTTGTATTATAGTGTTCTAAAACGAGGATAAAATATGAAATTATGTGTATTTGACTTTGATTCTACTTTGATGGATGGAGAAACTATTGATTTTTTGGCGAAAGAACTAAATTTTGAAAAAGAAGTTTCGCTAATCACCGAAAAAGCTATGCGCGGGGAGATAGATTTTTTTGAAAGTTTAACAAAAAGAGCCAGATATTTAAAAGGATTAAAAGCAATAGATGTAGACAAAGTTTGCCATAATTTACCTTATATGCCAGGTGCAAAAGAAACCATAAAAGAACTTAAAAAAAAAGGTTTTGTAGTAGTTGTATTTAGCGGTGGATTTAGAAATGCTACAACTTACGCAAAAGATATTTTAGGGTATGATGTTGATTTTGCCAATGTACTACATGTGAAGAATGAAATTCTTAGCGGCGAAGTTGGAGGAGACATGATGTTTGATTTTTCTAAAGGAAATATGCTTCAAAGATTGCAATCGCTTCTTAAAATTTCCCAAAAAGATACGATGGTTGTGGGTGATGGAGCAAATGATTTGTCTATGTTTAAATTTGCTGGTAAAAAAATCGCATTTTGTGCTAAAGAGATTTTGAGAAAAGAAGCCAATATTATAATAAACGAAAAAGATTTAACAAAAATTTTAGAGGAAAAAATATGTATGTAAAAGATTTGAAATTTTCACTTTGGTGTGATTTTGTAGAGCGTAGTTTTTTGGATGGAGAATTTATAGAATTGATAAATAAAGGCACTATAAATGGCGCAACAAGCAATCCTGCGATTTTTAAATCAGCCATTTTAACCTCGCAAGCATATAAAGATGACATGAAAAGCTTAGAAGGAAAAGATGCCAAAAAGATTTATGAAACATTGGCCATAAAGGATATAAAAAAAGCTGCACAAAAATTATTGCCTTTATATGAAAAAGGCGACGATGGCTTTATAAGCATTGAAGTCGATCCTTTTTTATGTGATGATTCTGAGGCTACTATAAAAGAAGGAAAAAGACTGTTTTCCCAAATAAACATGCCAAATGTAATGATAAAAGTTCCTGCAACAAAAGCTGGTTATGCTGCCATGAAAGTACTGATTAGTGAAGGAATAAATGTGAATGCAACTCTTATATTTTCTACTGACCAAACAAAAAATTGCTTAGAGGCTTTTCGCGAAGGAAATAAATTATGTAAAAGGGGGACTCTACCATTTGCAGTAATAAGTGTTTTTGTTAGTAGGTTTGACCGAAAATTAGATGAAAAATTAGCAAAATTAGGGTTACCAACTGCAAAAGTGGGAATTTATAATGCTTTAAAAGTGTATAATCTTATAGAAAGTTTTAATCTAGACAATGTTCGTTGCTTATTTGCGAGTACAGGAGTAAAAGGAGATAAATTAGAGCGTGATTATTACATAAAAGAGTTGCTATGTAAAAATTCTATAAATACAGCACCACTTGAAACTATTAAATATTTTGTAGAGTCTAAAAATGCAATAAGTGAGATAAAAATTGATAAAAATATAGATTTATTTTTTGAAAAAATTGAAAAAAATGGTATAAATATGGAAAAAGTTTGTAATGAATTAACAAAAGAAGGCTTAATCTCTTTTGAAGATGCATTTAAAGAAATATTGGTTGCGTTAAGTGCTTAGGCAGTAAATGCCCTTTAAAAATTCAAGGTAAAAGTGTAAGATTTTATAATACCCGTTTTTAAAAGAGGCGTTTTAATATATCAAAATAAGAAGGTTTGCTATGACTACGAAGTATGATATTAATGTAGATGAATTAAATTTTAAAGTGACAAAAAAGTTAAAATTTTATCTTAGTAAATTAGTAGAACATGGAGGAAGTGACTTACATGTAAAAAGTGGTTCAAATATTCGTGGAAGAATAAATGGCAATATTGTTCCATTATCAAAAGAAATTTTAACATATGAAGATAGTATAATTCTAGCAAAAGAGTTGCTTCGCACAAGATTTTCGTCTCTTGTTGAAAAAAAGAACTTGGATCTTACATATAAACTAAACAAAGATTATAGATTTAGAGTAAATATATTTTTTCAAGTGGATGGTGTATCTGCAGTTTTTAGAACTATCCCAACTAGTTTGCCTACTATTGAATCTTTGGAACTTCCAGACACTATTAATAAATTTTGTGGTTTACAAAGAGGTTTAGTGCTTGTGACTGGTCCAACAGGAAGTGGTAAAACTACTACATTGGCTGCTATGATAAATAGTATAAATCAAAAATACCCAAAACATATTATCACTATTGAAGATCCTATTGAATTCATATATAAGGATGATCACTCAATTATAAATCAAAGAGCAATAGGTCAAGATGCCATAAGTTTTTCCGATACCCTAAGAGCCGCACTTAGAGAAGATCCAGATATTATTTTGGTTGGTGAAATGAGAGATTTGGAAACCATAGAAACCGCAATGCATGCAGCAGAAACAGGTCACTTAGTCCTTTCGACTCTTCATACCTTGGACGCAAAGGAGACCATAGGAAGAATACTTGGAATGTTTCCTGGAAGTGAACAAAATAGAATCAAGATGTCGCTTTCATCAACCTTGCAAGGTATAGTTTCACAAAGACTTGTAAGAACAGTGGATGAGAAAAGGATGGCAGCTGTTGAGATTTTAGTCAAAAATACAAGGATAGAAAATCTTATACTAGAAGGCAGAGATGGTGAGATAACTGATGCTATAAGAGAAGGAAAAGATGTTTATAAATGCCAAACATTTGATCAATCTCTTTTAGGATTATATGCCACAGGTAAGATCTCAAAGGAAGAAGCAATAATGAATGCAACAAGTAGAAACGATTTAACTATGGATATTGACTATTTTGAAGCAGGAAAGAAAGTTGGAGAAAGAAATAAAGAACATGATAAAGTAAAAGTGGATAAAGATATACTTAGCTTAAAAAAATAGTTAATTCTTTCATAACGCCATTTTTTTGTCATTTTTTTTGTATAGAATTTTATTCTGTAGTATTGTAATTCGACTTAATTAAAAAAATGGGTGCTTAAAACACTTGTCAAACTATGGTATATAAAGTTTGAAGCTTAACTTAGTTGATTATTATCTTGTGAACTATAAGAAAAAATAGAAAAGTAAGCACCCATTTTTTTAATTAAGTCAAAATTTTGGATAAAAAATAGTTGTAATACATGTTTAATATTTTTCTTAGTGTTTTTTCTATATAATGTTTACCTTAAATTTCACAAAGGATATAGATATGTTAGAAGGTATAGTTAGAGAGAGTATCACAAAGCAAGCTACTAAAGGGCTTCGTAGAGATGGATATCTAATTGCCAATATTTACGGAAAAGGTGTTGAAAATATCAACGCTGCATTTAAAGAGAATGAATTCGTAAAAGCGATTAGAAATAAAGAAACACTTATATTTCCAGTTAAAGTTGGAGATAAAGAATTAGATGTTGTTATTCAAGAATATCAAAAACATCCAGTAAAAAGTACATTTTTACATGTAGATCTTAGAATTGCACTTTCAGGGGTCCTTTCAAAGTATTTAGTTCCAGTAAAAATCATAGGAACTCCTAAAGGACTTAAAGATAAAGGTGTTTTAGCACTTTCTAAAAAAAGATTATGTGTTAAATGTACAGCTGAAAATCTACCAAACAATTTTACACTTGATGTTAGTAACTTGGGTGTGGGAGAGACTATTTTGGTGCGTGATATTAAAACAGATGCTAATGTTCAAATTATGGATGAAGATAGAATTTCTATAGTTGGAGTAATTAAAGCAAAATAGTGATAAAAATCGCATGAATCTAATCGTAGGACTAGGTAACCCGGAAGAAAAATATAAACAAAATCGACATAATGTAGGTTTTATGGTTATTGATTCTCTTTTGGAGGACCTTTTCTGCATCCAAGTAAACAAAAATAATTTTAAAGGTAATCTTTATAAATACAAGGATACCTTACTTCTAAAACCACTCACATTTATGAACTTATCAGGAGAAAGTGTAAGAGCTGTATGTGATTATTTTAACCCTTTAAAAGTGATAGTAATACATGATGATTTGGATTTAAATTTTGGTATTCTAAGATTTAAACTTGATGGTGGAAATGGTGGACACAATGGACTCAAATCTATAGATGCAAATATTGGAAAAGATTATTTTAGAGTACGCATAGGTATCGGAAAACCAAAAGACAGGGACAAAATAATTTCACATGTACTTTCAAACTTTTCAACTAGTGAAAAAGATATTTTAGATGAAATCATACAAAATGCAAAAGATGCAAGTTTAGCTTTATTAAATGAAGATTTACAAAGTGTTGCTAGAAAATACTCTCTTAAAAAAATTATTGAAGATGAAAAAGTCTTATAAAATTTTTTAAAATTAGCGATATATCCTATATTATTCCCAGAAGTTTCTACCATTTTACTATTTTAAAGAATAACCGCTGTTACTAGATGTATTCTTAACTTTCTTTTTTTCTTTTTTTAGGTAAAATAAAAGATATTATCACAAACTGCGTTATGTTAGTTTTAAAAAAGGTTTTATATGGTTAACTTTCAAGAGTTATCAAAAAAATACGATACCCCATTATATGTATATGATTTTAACGAAATTACTAAAAATTTTAACGCTCTTAAAGATGCTTTTAAAGCTAGAAAATCTATGCTCTGCTATGCTGTAAAAGCAAATTCAAATTTATCTGTTTTAAAACATTTGGCCTCACTTGGTTCTGGATGTGATTGTGTTTCTATCGGTGAAGTGAAAAGAGCGTTGCTGGCAGGAATTGAAAAATATAAGATAATATTTAGTGGTGTTGGCAAAAAAGATGCGGAAATAAAAGAAGCACTTCAAAAAGATATATTAATGCTAAATCTTGAGAGTGAAGAAGAGATGTTTAGGGTTGAGACAATAGCAAAAGAATTGGATAAAAATGCAAGAATAAGCATAAGAGTAAATCCAAATATAGATCCAAAAACTCATCCTTATATATCAACTGGACTACACGAAAATAAGTTCGGTGTGGATATAGAAAGTGCAAAAAAAATGTATCTTTACGCAAGCAAATCTAAAAATTTAAATCCTGTAGGTATACATTTTCATATTGGAAGTCAAATTGTGGAAACTTCTCCATTTAAAGAAGCCTCTTTGGTAATAGCCGGACTTTTAAGAAGTTTAAAAGCTATAAATATAGATATCAAGTTTTTTGATATTGGTGGCGGAATTGGAATAAAATATAAAGATGAAGAAACAATTTCCTTATATGAGTACGCGCAAAACATTTTTGAATCCTTGAAAGGCGAAGATGTTACAATTTTATGTGAACCAGGAAGGTATTTAGTTGGAAATTGTGGTTATTTGGTTACAAAAGTTTTGTATGAGAAAAAAAATGATAAAAAAAGGTTTGTTATAGTAGATGCAGCTATGAACGATTTGATAAGACCTAGTTTGTATGGAGCTTACCACAATTTTAAATTACTAGATGCAAAAGATGATAAAAAATCTTTAGTTGATATTGTTGGTCCAATTTGTGAAACAGGAGACTTTTTAGCAAAAGATGTATATATGCAAGAGACTAAACACGATGATATAATCATTTTTGAAAGTGCAGGAGCTTATGGTTTTACGATGAGTAGCAATTATAATACAAGACCAAGAGTTGCTGAAGTTGCCATAGAAGATGAAGTTGATAGGCTAATAAGAAAAAGAGAATCGTTTGAAGACTTAATAGCATTGGAAAAAGATTTTATATGAGTTATTTTATAGATGTGCAAGGTACTTTGATAGACGATATTGATAAAAAGCCGATTGCAGGTTCAATTGATTTTATAGACTATTTAAATAAGACTAAAACCCCATATATGATTGTTACAAATAATACTAAAATACCAAGTGAGGATTTTTATCAATTTTTAAAAAAGCTTGGATTTAATATACCAAAAGGTAATTATTTAGATCCTTTTATGGTGTTAGAAAATAGTGTAAAGCAGACTGATGTTGTAGCTTTTGGGGCAGATGAATTTGTGGACACGCTTGAAAATATGGGTTTTAATGCAAAATCCAAAAATCCACAAGCTATGCTAATTGCGAGCAAAAAAGATTTTAGTTCAAACGATTATGCATCCATGATAGAAACTGCTTTGGGAAAAGTAGATATAATTGGTATGCATGCAACAAGCATATATGCAAAAGATGGCAGAAGATATCCAGGAGTTGGTGCAATTTTGAAGATGATTTCGTATGCTACTTCAAAAGATTATGAGATAATCGGAAAACCAAGCAGTGCGTTTTATCAAGAAGCAAGAAGATTATTAAATTTACAAAGCAAAGAGAGCTTTAATTTTGAAGATATCACCATGATAAGTGATGATGCAATCGGTGATCTTTGTGGAATTAAAGAACTAGGAGCTAAAACAATCTTGGTGCTAAGCGGGAAATGTAAAAGCAAAGAAGAAATCACCCCGGTTAAAAACATGATAGATGAAATCATCCCAGATATTGGCTTCATGCAAAGGCTGATAAAATGAAACATACAGAAGTTCTACTTCGTGCTTCAGTCGCGAGGAATTTTTTCTGGACTTTGTTCAGTAAAAAGGGGATAATTAAAAAACATACAGAAGTTCTACTTCGTGCTTCAGTCGCGAGGAATTTTTTCTGGACTTTGTTCAGTAAAAAGGGGACAGTAAAATGAATATAGATAAATATAGAAAAGAGATTGATGCGATTGATAATGAGATATTAAAGCTTTTGAATCGCAGAATGATAGCAGTAAAAACTATTGGGGATCTTAAACAAACTACTGGAAGTGCCATATACAGACCTGAACGAGAAAAAGAAATTTTAGACAGATTAAAATTACTAAATAATGGATATTTAAATGGTGATGCAATAGACGCGATATTTCAAGAAGTTTTTGCTGTTAGCAGAAACATAGAGTTACCAGAAAATATAGCATATCTAGGACCGGAGGGAAGTTTTACTCATCAGGTGGCGGAGAGTAGATTTGGAGCTATGGGTAGATATATAGGATTGAATTCAATAGGAGCAGTTTTTAATGTTTTGGAAAATAAAGAAGCAAAATATGGAGTTGTGCCAATAGAAAACAATACAGAAGGTGCTGTTGGTATCACGCTTGATTGCTTAGGAAAATATAGCTCTAAAATTGTTTCAGAGATATATATGGATATTCACCATTCATTTGCAACGACTTGTGAAAACTTAAGAGACATAAAAAAGATATATTCTCATCCTCAAGGCTACAATCAATGCCGGAATTTTTTAGAAGAACATTTTATGATGGATATTGAATTTATAGCTACAAAATCAACTGCACAGGCTGCAAAATTAGCTAGTGAAAATAAAAACTCAGCTGCAATTTGTTCGCATATCGCAGCAAAATTATATAAAGTTCCAATTCTTTTTTCAAAGATAGAAGATAATATGGCAAATAAAACAAGATTTTTAATTTTGAGTGATTTCAAAAATAAACCATCTCTTGGAAGTAAGACTTCAGTATTGGCGAAAACCGCAAATAAACCAGGAGGTTTGGTTAAGTTTTTGCAAACCTTTGAAAAAAATGGAGTTAATCTAACTAAAATAGAATCAAGACCAACAAAAGAGAAAGGTTTTAAAACAGTTTTTTATCTTGATTTTGAGGGACATATTGATGATGAACGAGTGCAAAAGATTTTAGAAGAAAATAAAACCAGTCACGATATTAAATGGCTAGGAAGTTATGTAAATGGAGAGTAAAATGGAATTTAATGCAGTTTTGGATAGTCTTAAAACTTATGAAGCAGGAAAACCAATAGAGTTGGTTGTGCGGGAATATGGGATAGATGCAAAAGATATAATAAAATTAGCAAGCAACGAAAACCCAAGAGGATGCAGTAAACTGGTTCAAGACGCAGTTTGCAAAGAAGTCTCTAAGATGAATCTTTATCCAGATGATAGCATGTACGAATTAAAAGACAAACTTTCTCGCAGGTTTGGTGTTAAAGATAAAAATGTGATAATTGGTGCAGGAAGCGATCAAATCATTTCTTTTGGAGTTCATGCAAAAGCAAATAAGAATAACAAAGTTTTGATGGCAAAAACTACATTTGCCATGTATGAAATATATGCAAGACAAACAGGAACAACTATACTAAAAACTCCCTCTCATCAACATAATTTAAAAGAATTTTTGGAAATCTATAATCAAAATGATGATATTGCAATTATATTTTTATGTTTACCAAACAATCCTTTAGGGGAATGTCTAGACAAAGATGAAATGTATAACTTTTTAGATAAAATTAGCAAAGATACACTGGTTATTTTAGATGGGGCTTATCAAGAGTATGCAAAATATAAAGATAAGAAAAAAGAGATAAATCCAAAAGATGTAATAACAAAATATCCAAATGTTTTATATTTAGGTACATTTTCAAAGGCTTATGGATTAGGTGGAATGAGATGCGGATATGGGATTGCAAATGAGGATATGATAAAGTCATTGATGAAGTTAAGAGCGCCATTTAATATTACAAATTTATCGCTTAAGGCGGCAATCGTTGCATTAGATGATGAAGAATTTGTTCAAAATTCAATGAAGGAAAATTTTGAACAGATGAAAGTTTTTGAAAAGTTTGCAAAAGAGCTAGGCTTTATTTTTATCGAAAGTTATACAAATTTTATCACTTTAGAGTTTAATAATGACAAAAATTCATCAGAAATTTCTGAAAAGCTTTTGAAAAAAGGTATAATAGTCAGAAATCTTGGAGCATATGGTATGAATGCAATCCGTGTAACTATTGGAACTCCTCCTCAAAATATAAGGTTTATGAAAGAATTTAGAGATATTTATTTGAATAATATGAGAAAATAAATGGATCCAAAAGTATTTCTAAGCCAGATAACAACACTAATACAAGGTCTTTCTCTTAGACAAAAAATAGTAGCAATTATCTCTGTAGTGGTTGTTGTTGGTTTTTTATCTTTTTTAGTTTTTTTTAAAGGTTCAAGCTCAGGTATTTCTGGGGGGTATAGTGTCTTATTTGATAATACAACACCAAGTGATTCTGCACTGATTATACAACAGCTCGAAAAAGATGGGGTTCCTTATAAAGTTATAAATGAAGGCACTATAGCAGTTCCATCATCTGTAGTATATAAAGAAAGAATTTCTATCTCGGCATTGGGTATCCCTAAAAATTCAAAAGTTGGTTTTGAAATATTTGACAAATCAGAATTTGGCGCTACTGATTTTGAACAAAAAATTAAATATTTAAGAGCGCTAGAGGGAGAATTGGCTAGAACTATAGAAGATTTAAATCCAATTGAAAATGCAAGTGTTCACATAGCAATACCAAAAGATAGTGTCTTCGCTGATCAAAAATTGCCAGCATCTGCTTCTATAGTTATTAATATTAGAAGAGGAATGAAATTATCTAATAAGCAAATAACGGGCATTAAAAATCTAGTTTCATCTTCTGTTATTAATCTGAAGCCAGAAAATGTAAAAATAGTAGATCAAAATAGTCTGCCACTTGGCGAAGATGATGGTGCGTTTTCATCAGATTTGGTAAAAAATCAAATTAAATATAAATCAGATTATGAGTCAAATTTAGAAAATAAAATTATAGATGTTTTAACACCGGTTGTTGGTGGAAGTGATAAGGTTGTAGCTAAGGTTACTATAGATTTTGATTTTAAACAAGAAAATTCTGTAAGTGAAGTATATGATCCAAACTCTGTTCCTAGGAGTGAGCAAAGCATGGAAGAGAAAAAACAAGGAAGTACTCCTAAAAGTGTTGGAGGGGTTCCAGGGGCAGTTAGTAATATCGGACCTGTTCAAGGAATACAAAGTCAAAATAGTAGTGAAAAATCTCAAAAAAGTACAACCACTACAAATTATGAGATTTCTAAAAAAACGACTAATACAAAAAATGAATTTGCAACTATAAAAAAAATAAGTGTGGCGGTTGTAGTTGATGGTGATTATAAATTTACACAAGATGGCAAAAAAACAGGAGTTAAAGTGCTAAAATATGTTCCTTTAACAAAGAAACAATTAGTTTCAATTGACAATCTTGTTAAACAATCTGTTGGATACAATAAAGTCAGGGGTGATGAGGTCACTGTAAGTAATTTGGAATTTAAGCCACTTTCCCAGAATGGCAAAAAGCCTCCAACCCAAACGCTTATAGATGAGGTAAAGTATTATCTGTCTCCAATTATTCCATTATTAAAATATGTTTTGGTGGTAATATTATTATTTATTTTTTACAAAAAAGTTATCTCTCCTTTTTCACAAAGAATGCTAGAGCAACAAGTAGAAAATTTTGATGAGATTGAAAGTCAACGAATTTTAAATGATGAAGATAACGCAGAGGATACTTTGGAAAAATTTAAAAAAGCAAGAAAAAAAGTAGAAGAACAATTGGGCATTGGTAAAGATTTTAATGAAGATGCACTAAAATATGATGTTTTGTTAGAGAAATTAAAAAATTTATCTGACCAAAAAAGTGAAGAGGTTGCAGGATTGTTGCAAGGACTGATAAAAAATGCTGCAGAGTTTGATATATCAAGTAAGGGCAAGGAAGCTTAATGAAGTTAACAGAAGATCAGCAAAACCAATATAATGAGCTTAGTATGCCAGAAAAAGTTGCTATTCTTTTGATCCAGCTTGGAGAAGATATAACGACAAACCTTTTCTCACACATGGAAATAGATACTGTAACAAGTATATCCAAATATATAGCAACTGTTAAAAACATAGATAAGCAAGTTGCAAATGCAATACTTGAAGAATTATATGCCCTTCTTCAATCTAATAATTATATTAAAAGTGGAGGTATGGAATATGCAAAAGAAATACTTTATCGAACATTTGGTGCAGAAGCCGCACAGAAAATTTTAGAAAAATTATCAAAAACGATGGAAAATACTCAAAATTTTGGTTACTTGGAGCAAATTAAACCACAACAATTATCAGATTTTATCGTAAATGAACATCCTCAAACAGTAGCTCTTATTTTAGCACATATGGATCCATCAAGAGCAGCAGAGACTTTATCTTTTTTCTCAGATGAATTAAGAAGCGAAGTAACAATAAGAATGGCAAATTTGGGTGAAATTTCACCTTCTGTTGTCAAAAGAGTTTCGACAGTGCTTGAAAATAAACTAGAGTCCTTAACTTCATATAAAGTTGAAGTAGGAGGCCCTAGAGCAGTAGCCGAGATATTAAATAGACTAGGACAAAAAGCCTCTAAAACCACGATATCTTTTATAGAGCAGGCAGATGAGCAATTGGCTTCTACTATAAAAGACATGATGTTTACTTTTGAAGACATATTAAAACTAGACAATACAGGAATTAGAGAGATATTAAAAGTTGCTGATAAAAAAGATCTTATGATAGCACTTAAAGGCTCAGGAGAAGATCTTAAAAATAAATTTTTAGAAAGCATGTCGCAAAGAGCACAAGAAGCTTTTCTTGAGGAGATGACTTTCTTAGGTGCTGTTAGAGTAAAAGATGTGGAAGAAACTCAAAGAAGAATTGTGGAAGAAGTCCAAAAACTAGCCGAGCAAGGTATCTTGCAAATTGGTGAAGCAGAGGAGATGATAGACTAAATTATGGATAATGTAATAGAGCAAAATGAATTAAACAAACATACAATTCAAAGATATAGATTTAAAGTTTTAGGCTCTTCTGCTTTGGAAGAAAACTCTTTTAAAACTGATAAAAATGAAGAGGAAAAAATAGTAGTAGATTCTCTACATGTACAAGACAAAATTGATGTAGGACAAAATAAATTTATAGAAGAGTTACTAAGAAAAAGTGATGAACTTTCTTCAAATATAATAAAACTTCAAATGCAAATTGAGAAACAAGAAGATGAATTTCAAAGGAGATTAAAAGATGATATTTCAAGAGAAAAAGAAATATCATCCAATGAAGGATATGAAAAAGCAAAATCAGAACTGGAAGCAAATTTTAATGATGGTATATCTAATTATACTGATTCTGCTAAAAAACTTGATGATAAAGTCCGAGAATTGGAAATCTTTTTAAAAAAGATAGAGAGTGATGTTGCAAATACTGCAGTAGAAATAGCAAAAGAAGTTATAAAAAAAGAGATATTGAGTTCAGGTTCTTCGGTAGCAACAGCACTTTCGAAAGAATTATTAAGCGAACTGAAAGATACAAGTAAGATTACTCTAAAAGTCAATCCGCATGATTTTAGTGTATTAGATGAAATATATAAAGATAATGATAAAATAAAAGTAGAAGCAGATAGTGCAATTTCAAAAGGCGGCGTAGTGCTACTTAGTGAAAATGGAAATCTAGATGGAAATATATCTGCAAGACTGGAAAAAGTAAAATATTTATTGCAAGATAGTTAGGAAAAATAATAATAGTGAAAATTGATATAAAAAATAAGAATATACAAGAATTAAAAGATGAGTGTGTATTGCTTAGAAATAAAATTATAACAACAGTCAGCAAAAATGGCGGGCATTTAAGTAGTAATGTTGGTGCCGTTGAATTAATCGTGGCTATGCATTATGTGTTTAATTCACCATCTGATCCATTTATATTTGATGTAAGTCATCAATCGTATGCTCATAAGTTATTAACTGGAAGATGGGAAGAATTTGATACTTTAAGACAATTAGATGGTATCAGTGGATATACAAAACCGCATGAATCTGAGCATGATTATTTTATAGCTGGACACAGTTCTACTTCCATTTCTTTGGCTGTTGGTGCTGCAAAGGCGATAGCTCTGAAAGGAGAGAGTGGTAAAAGAGTGCCTGTTGCCTTAATAGGAGATGGCTCGATGAGTGCCGGTATGGTTTTTGAGGCACTGAATGAACTTGGCTTTAGAAAATACCCTGTAGTCATAATTTTAAATGACAATAAAATGAGTATATCAAAACCAATTGGAGCTATTAGCAGTTTTCTCTCACATGCAATGGCTGGAAATTTTTATCAAAAAATTAGAAAAACAACTGAGCAAATTTTAGAGTATCTTCCTGAGAGTGCTACATATATGGCTAAAAAATTCGAAGAAAGTTTTAAACTCATAACCCCTGGTATATTATTTGAAGAATTGGGCATTGATTATATTGGACCGATAGATGGCCATAATTTAGAAAGCCTTATAAAAGCATTTCAAATGGCAAAAGATCTTGAAAAACCTGTTATTGTACATGCTCAAACCCTTAAAGGCAAAGGATATGAAAAGGCCGAGGGATATTATGAAAATTGGCATGGAGTTGGACCATTTGACATAAAAAGTGGCAAATCTTTAAAAAAGAGTACAAATAAAAATGCAACTTCTATGTATAGTGAAGCTTTAATGGATTTAGCAAAAAAACATAACAATGTTGTCGGTGTAACAGCTGCCATGCCTAGCGGCACAGGAATAGATAAATTGATAGAAGCATTTCCAACCCGTTTTTGGGATGTCGCTATTGCTGAACAACACGCAGTGACATCCATGTGTGCCATGGCAAAAGAGGGTTTCAAGCCATTTATCACTATTTACTCAACTTTTTTACAAAGAGCTTATGACCAAGTTATACATGACGCTTGTATTATGAATCTAAATGTTGTTTTTGCACTAGATAGAGCTGGAATTGTGGGAGAAGATGGCGAGACACATCAAGGAGCCTTCGATATATCATATCTTAGTGCTATACCAAATATTACAATGATTGCTCCAAGAGATGAAGCAAGTATAAATCAAGCAGTAGAGTATGCATATACTCATCAAGGTCCACTTGCGATTAGATATCCAAGAGGGGCATTTATCGACCCAGTAATAGTCGGGGATAAGCCTTTTGAATATGGAAAAGCTGAGATGTTAAGCGAAAAAGAGGGTGCAAAGATTTTATTGCTTGGATATGGAAATGGAGTTGGGCGAGCTATGCAAACAGCACTTATATTAGAAAAAGAAAATATAAATGCGTGTGTGGTTGACCTGAGATTTGCTAAACCATTAGATGAAAATTTTTTAATTGATTTGGCAAAAAAATATAAACAATGGTTTGTCTTTAGTGATAGTACAAAATATGGCGGAATTGGTTCGTTACTTGGATTAATAAAAGAGAAAAATTTTCTACATGTAGAAATCGAAAGTTTTGAATATAAAGATAAATTCATACCACATGGTGCTACAAATTTAGTAGAGAAATTATTAGAAATTACACCAGAACAATTAGCTCTAAAGATACAGGAGAAGCTCTAGATAGAGCTTCTCAAAACATTCTATAATTCTTCAGAGTGTTTAGCAAGGTAATCAGCAACACCCTCAGTTGAAGCTTTCATTCCCTCGTCACCTTTATGCCATCCTGCTGGACAAACTTCGCCATATTCATTTGTAAATAACATAGCATCAACCATTCTAAGCATCTCATCTACATTTCTACCAAGTGGTAAATCATTGATGACAGCATGTCTTACAGTACAATCTATTCCTATTAAAAATGAACCACGAAGTGCTACGCTTTCACCAAGCAATACATCATAATCTTTTGAAATTTGCTTACTTAAGTCTGCAACTAAAGGAAATTTTATCCTACCAATTCCGCCATTTTCTACTGGAGTTTCTCTCCAAGCAAAGTGTGAAAATTGACTATCAACTGAAACACCAATTACATTGATACCTCTACTATTGAATTCGTCAATTCTGTGTGAAAAAGCGATTATCTCACTTGGACATACAAAAGTAAAATCTAGTGGATAAAAGAAAAGTACTGTTCCCATTTCACCAAAATTTTCATATAAATTGAATTCTTCATCAATTTGTCCATCAGCCAATACAGCAGTAGCTGTAAAGTCTGGAGCTTTATTTGTAACTAACATATTTATCTCCTCAATGATAATTTTTCTTAAAAAGTAAATTATACCATTTTAAAATTATTCTAAGTTTAAGCCTAACAAAAAAATAACTTCTTAAGTCCTAAATTCACCTAACTTATTATTCAAAGTCTCTGTCATCTTATC
>CAZYTB010000006.1:0-35089 GCA_964650375.1 uncultured Campylobacterales bacterium
TAAGGATGCGTAGGAGTAATCCTACCGAGAGTTCGAATCTCTCACTGTCCGCCACATTTAGTCCTATATTTAGGGCATTTTAAAGGGGTTTTTGAAAAAGTGAAAATCCCTTAACATACCCCTAATCAAGAATAAACAGAAATTGACCTATCAAAAGAAGAATAATTTCTCTCTAAATAATTTACATAAACATCAAAAACCATTTGAACATTTGCATGTCCTAATAACTATAATGTACCCACAAAAAAGATAACTGACCCTATAAAGTACAACATACAAAACGGAGGTGTAATAAATATTTTTACGGTCTCGTATAATTTAACAAAACATCAATTTATAGCCCATTCCACCTTGAGAAAGAATAGAATTTAATGGAAGTTTTTTTCTCACTCTTTTTATGAGTGCTCTAATATTTTCGTTTGTTGTTAAATTACCTTCCCAAACATACTGCTCTATTTGTTCAAATGTTACAATTTTCTCTTTATTGTTTGAAAATAAGTTGAGCAAAAGTATCTCTTTTTTTGATATTTTTAACTCTTCTTTGTTTCCATTAAATAATTTTTCTTTTAGCATATCATATGTGAAGTTATCTGCAAAATTTATTATATTATCTTCTACTCTACATAATTTATCCAATTTGATTTCTAATTCATACATATAAAATGGTTTTTTAAGGTACTCATTACAACCTTTAACATAGGCATCTTGTATTGTTTCTAAATCGACATTTGCACTAATTATGATTGAGGGAGTATCTTTGTTCATACTTCTAATTTCTTTTAAAAGCGTAAGACCATCAACACCAGGGACATTTATATCGAGTATAAAACAATCATATCCATTGTCTATAACTTCAAGTGCTTTTTTACCATTTTCATACAAATCAACATGATAGTTTTTTTGAGTTAGTGCCTCTACTATTACATTTGAAAGTCTTTTATTATCTTCTAGTACTAATATTTTCATATATTATTTTACTCGATTTTGTTAGATTTTTTATTAATACAAATCAATATTTTGGCACCATCATCAGATTCAACAGCTCTAATGCTTCCACCCATCTTATCTTCAATAATAAGTTTAACCATATAAAGGCCAAAGCCATCACCACCCTCTTTAGTAGTCACAAAGGGTTCAAATATTGAATCTAATTTATCTTTTTGAATTCCTATACCGTTATCTTCAACAGTAATACAAAGTGTCTCTTCACATGTCTCTATGTGCAAAGATATTTTTCCTTCTATGTTTTCATTTTCATTTCTTTTTAATATACTATCTCTAGCATTATTTATTATATTTAAAATAGACTGCTTAAACTCATTTGGATAACCAAATGCCAAGTATTCGATATCGTTTTTATATGTAGTATTTATTTCAATGTAATTATATTTTATATTATGTTCTATTACATGTAAAAGTTCTTTGATAGCTTTATTAACACTAAATTCACTTTTGCTTGATGAGGGTTTGATAAAGTTTCTAAAATCATCAATTGTATTTGTCATATAGTGAACTTGCGTCATAATGTCATCTACAAACTCATCGGTATCTTTTTGTGTAAGTTGAATTTTTTTTCTTTTATATTGAAGCTCTTGTGCTATAGCTGAAATCTCAACTAAAGGAGTTTTCCATTGATGAGCTATTGAAGTTATCATTTCACCGATTTCTGAGAGTTTTGATCTTTGTATTATAAACTGCTCATCTTTTTTTCTTTGCTTTTCTAATTTTTTTAAATCTGTTACATCACTTATAATGGTAACGACCCCAGCTGATTTATTGTTCTTATTTAGATATTGTTTTCTGCGAATAAGTACATCTATAGGCTCTTTAGCTGTATGATAAAGTTTTGTCTCAACCTCATCAATAAATTTATCAGAACCACAAATGATATGGCAAACTTCAGGCATAACATCTTTAATATGCTTACCAATTATTTCATCTTTTTGTAAATTTAAAATTTTGCATAAAGTACTATTGCATCCTAAAAGATAATCTTCATTACTTTTCCAAAATATTGCACTTTTTACATTATTTAAAAGTACGTTATCTAGTTTGCTTTGCTCCACTAGTGAAATTTCCAAAGATATTCTTCGATAAATATTTATAATTAAAAAAATGATTAATATAACTAAAAGAGGCATAACAAGAAAAATGCTATCAATTAATTTTCTATTTCTCTCAAAAAAGTCTTTTGGTTTATTAATCACAATTGCCCCTAAAGGTATATTCTTCTTTTTGTATCCAAATTTGTTTATAATATTTTCATCAAAATATACTTGTCCTAAAGGTTTACTAATTTCAATTTGAAGTGGACTTTTTCCATTTATAATTTCAAATGCTTTTTTGCCAGCAGCATAGCCTTGGTCATAAGGATTAATCATAACTCCTCCAAGGACCCCTTCTCCTAAATGAATTTTATTTACAGCAAAAATAGGAAACTTTGAATTTTTAAATATTTTTCGCAGTTTATTGTATGGTATGTATGTACCATACTTGTCTTTATATAAACTAGTAAACAATACAGCACTATTGCTAGGCAAGTTATTTATTTGACTAGGTAAAGTATATAAATCAATATTATTGTTATATATAATCTTAAACTTTTTTTCAAACTCTTCTGCTGTACTTAAAATTTGATTTTTAATAGCAAGAGAAGAAAAAGAGTTATCACTGATAATCATCAAAGTGCTAAGTGAAGGTAAAAATTTTTCTATTAAATTTATATTTCTTTTTATATCTTTATACTCTACAACACCTGTGACATATCTTTGTTGATTTAGAGGTATATCTTTTTTATTAAAGTTTTCTACGCCACAAAATACAATAGGAACTTTGTTAAATAGTGTTTTATGATTTTTAAGTGCAAATTCAAAAGCATAATTATCTGCGACTATTATTACTTTGTACTTTCTTGTTGAAAACTTTTTTTTGTATAGGTTGAGTAATAAATTAAAATATTCTTTTGAATCTATCTTTTTGCTATCCATATACTCTGTAGTTAATTCGTAATCAGGGTGTTCTTTTAAAACATCTTCTAATCCCTTTGATATACTGTCGCTCCACTTTAATCCCTTGTTGTAAGAGTGCAATAAAAGTATCTCATTTGTGTTACTAGAAAACAAAGAAGTAAAAATTAAAATCACCAATAATACATATTTCATATAAAAACTTCATTTTTTTGTGTATTTTAGCAAAAAAGTCCCATTTTTATCCAGTGACCAGTTTTATAATTCGTTATAAAAATTTTAAAGGAGAAAATTATGAGTAAAACAGTCAAAATGATCATACCAGTATTGGTTGCTATTATTGTAGCTTTACTTCCAACACCAGAGGGTCTAGATCCAAATGCACATTATTTTTTTGCAGTATTTCTAGGTGTTATTGTAGGTTTAATACTAGAACCAATTCCAGCTGCCTTAATTGGTTTAACAGGAGTTGCATTTTCAGCGACATTCGGTTTAGTAGGTGAAACTGCAAAAGCAAGTCGTTCTTGGGCACTTAGTGGTTTTTCTAATGGTGTAATTTGGTTGATTTTTGCAGCATTTATGTTTGCGCTTGGTTATAAAAAAAGTGGTCTAGGTAAAAGAATTGCACTTATGCTTGTTAAGTTATTAGGTAAAACTTCACTTGGCTTAGGTTACGCAGTTGCTTTTGCAGATGGTATTTTAGCTCCGTTTATGCCTTCAAATACTGCAAGAAGTGCAGGTACAATTTTCCCGATAGCTATTAACATTCCTCAAATGTTTAATTCAACTCCTGAAAATGAGCCAAGAAAACTTGGTGCTTATATTTCATGGGTAGCAATTGCAACAACTTGTGTAACAAGTTCAATGTTCTTAACAGCGCTTGCTCCAAATTTACTTGCAGTTTCATTAGTTGAAAAAAGTACTGGTATAGCTATAGAGTGGGGACAGTGGTTTGGCACATTAGCAGTTATCATGATTCCTCTATTTTTAGCGGTTCCTTTTTTGACATATATATTCTATCCACCTGAGCAAAAAACATCTCCTGAAGCTCCAGCTTGGGCTGCATCAGAGTTAAAGAAAATGGGTTCAATTAGTAAAAATGAACTTTTAATGCTAGGTTTTGGTATTTTAGCTCTTGTTATGTGGATTTTTGGTAAACAAATAGGGGTAAATGGTACAACTGCAGCATTGGCTGTATTGTGTCTTATCATTCTTACGGGCGTTATCACATGGGAAGATGTTATTTCAAATAAAGGTGCATTCAATGTATTTATTTGGTTTGCTACTTTAGTTGCAATGGCAGGTGGATTAAAGAAAGTTGGATTCTTAAAATGGGCAGCAGGTTTAATCTCAACAAGTTTAACAGGCATGAATCCTATTACAATTGTTATACTTCTTGTTGTTTTATTCTTTTTATTCCATTATTTCTTTGCAAGTGTAACTGCTCATACAGTAGCCTTACTTCCACTATTTTTAGGAGTAGCTGCAAATCTAATCCCTGGTGAGATGATGCAACCTCTTGCAATGTTACTTGTGGGCTCTTTGGGTCTTATGGGTATATTAACTCCATATGCAACTGGTCCATCTCCAATTTGGTATGGTGCAGGATATATTTCTCAAGCTACTTGGTGGAAATTAGGAGCAATCTTTGGTGCTATCTATTTAGGTGCTTTAGTATTGTTAGGATTTATGATCTTATAAATTATAAGAGTGAGTGTTTATACACTCACTCACTTTATTTACCATACATTTTAATTACTTTTTCAACTCTAATATCAACTCTTTTTGTCTATCTTATATAAGGGAACCTCTAAAAACCACTTTCAAAGTAGTCTAAATCATTCCCAATTCATTTTTTCACATTCTAGCAGGTTTTTTAAATAAATTTTCTGAAAAAACTGAGTATAGTTTATCTATTTTTGATGAATTTTACTCAATTTTCTCTTCTCTTACATCACTTTCACTTTTTGTAACCTAACAAGTTGTTCATATCTAAAGAGATTGTATGTTAAGTTGAGTAAGCCTATAGAGTCTTTAATTCTCTTTATTCCTATACATTTCATATGTAAAGCATCATTCATAGAGTTAGTCATAAATCCAAATAGATGTTCTACTCTTGCTCTTATCTTTGATTTTGTATTGTTTGACTCTTTTTGTTCATCAGTTAGGGAATTATTTCTATAGCCTTTTTCATGTATGAAACTTTCACAGTTTTGTTTTTCTAAAAACTCTTCTATCTCTTTACTTCTGTAAGCATTATCTGCATGAAGTTTGTTATCTGTTTCATCTATAATATTTTCAATCTCTGTTGAGTCATGAGGAGCTGCACTACTCACGCTAAACTTGGTAATGATTTTTGTTTTAGAGTCTGCATTGATATGGTCTTTATATCCATAGTGTCGCTCACCACTTTTAGTCATCCATCTTGCATCTGTATCTTTTTGAGAGAGTTTTAACATATTGTCATTTTTATCTTTTTTTGAAAACTCTATTGGAATAGCACCTTTTTTAATATCTGCATTATCCTCTTTTGAGTTTCTTTGTTTTGGTACATCTACAAATGAAGCATCTATTATCCTTCCCTCTTTAGCTACTATTCCTTGTGTGATAAGTTGTTGGGTAAATAGCATAAATAATTGCTCTGATAAATCTTTATTTGCAAGTTGCTCTTTAAAGTACCATACTGTCTTTTCATCTGGAACTTTATCTCCTATCTTTAATCCTAAGAACTGTTTAAAAGATGTTCTATCATTAATCTGAAATTCTGTTTGTTCATCTGAAAGGTTATAATATTTTTGTAAAATAAGAATTTTAAACATCATGATTTTGTCAAAAGATGGTCTTCCACCAGCACCTTTAGGTTCTACATATAAAGCTTTTTCTATTGGCTCTCTAAAGAGTTCCCAGTTTATCACTTTGTTTAATTTACTCAATGGTGGTTGATACCCTTTTATTTTTCTCTCATGATATTCTGTATCAAATAATCCTGCCATCTCTTTAACCTTGCTTGTTGATATATCTTTTATTTTATCTAAAGTGTGCTTTTTTATTGATTAGGGGTAGTTTTTAGAGGTGCCCATAATATAAATTGAACACCAAAAGTAATAAAAAATACCAATTTTGCTAAAAAATATATTTGCTTATTGTTTTTGATTTTTGTATAATCATTACCGATATAATATATGAGGAAAAATTATGGCTAATAACTTTGACTATGAAAAATTAAAACTTTTTTATATTGGTAAAGAAGCGATTAATGACAATCAAGTCATACCACTACTTTATAAAAATAAAGAATTAACAACTCATGCTGCCATCATTGGGATGACTGGTAGCGGTAAGACTGGGCTTGGTATCTCTTTGCTTGAGGAAGCTGCTATTGACAATATTCCTTCAATTATCATTGATCCCAAGGGTGATATGGGAAATCTGTTACTTACTTTTCCAAATATGCTAGCTAGCGATTTTGAGCCTTGGATTGATGAGCAAGAAGCTAGCAATAATAACCTAAGTACAACTGAGTATGCGCAAAAAATTGCTACTATATGGGAAAATGGCATCGAAGGTGACTTTCAAGATAAAAAAAGAGTTGCAAAACTGAAAAATTCTGCTGAGTTTACCATTTACACCCCCGGAAGTTCTGCTGGTGTTCCTGTTTCTCTTCTTAAGACTTTTAAAGTTCCAAGTGCTGTTATCGTTGAGGATTATGATTTGTTGGCTTCGCATGTAAATTCTACAGTTGCAAGTATTTTATCTCTTATCGGAATCAACAGTGACCAAGTTTCAGGTAAAGAGCACATCTTTATAGCTTCGATTTTCATGAACTACTTTTCAGAAAATAAAGATATAAATATAGAGGAACTCATTTCACTCATAGTTGCGCCACCATTCTCAAAAGTTGGGGTTTTTAGCGTAAACGATTTTTATCCTAGTGATAAGAGACTAGAGTTAGCTATGAAGATAAATACTCTAATCGCTTCTCCATCTTTTAAAAACTGGATGAAAGGTGATAGTTTAGATATATCAAATTTGCTTTACACAAAAGAGGGTAAGGCAAAAGTTTCGATTTTTACGATTTCAGGTTTAAGCGATAAAGAGAGAATGTTTTTCGTGTCTATCTTGTTAAACGAGATGGTTTCTTGGATGAGAAGACAGGAGGGAACTTCATCGCTAAAAGCTTTACTTTATATGGATGAGATTTTTGGTTACTTTCCACCTACGAAAAACCCACCATCAAAACTGCCTATGCTTACACTTTTAAAACAAGCAAGATCCTTTGGTGTAGGGGTTGTGTTGTCAACTCAAAATCCTATTGATATCGATTATAAAGGTCTTTCAAACATCGGAACCTGGTTTATAGGCAGGTTGCAAACAAAACAAGATAAAGAGCGTGTCATAGATGGTTTGTCAACATCAAATAGTATCGCTAAAAGGGAACTTTTAAATCAAATATCAAATTTGCAAAAAAGAACCTTTATCATGAAAAATATAAATGAGACAGAACTAAAAGTGTTTAAAACAAGATGGGCTATGTCTTATCTCAAAGGACCAATGTCAAAAAATGATATAAAATTTCTAATGAAAGATAGAAAAGAACTTATAGAGACTGACAGTGTTGCACCCAAAGTGCAAACAGACAATCCTGCTAAAAAAGCAAATAAACCAATTATTTCAAATGAGTTAGAACAGTTTTATTCATATGAATCGCAAAAAGATAGTTATGATTTGCAGCCATATCTTTTAATATCTTCAACCATAAATTTTTTCAATGCATCAAAAAATATAAATATGCAAAATGAATACACCTATAAAATTTACTTAGATGAGAGAGATAAAGATATTAATTTTGAAGAAAAAGAGCCTCTACATGTAAGCAATTTTTTATCAAAACCAAAGCTAAATTCGAATTATTATGCTCTTCCTTCGTATGTATTAAATTTACAAAGCTTTAAAAGTTTGAAAAAAGAAGTGAATGATTATTTTTATTACAATAATGAACTTGTACTTTATAAAGAGCCTAGTTTAAATCTCCTCTCAAAACAAAATGAAACTCTGGAAGACTTCAAGATAAGAGTAAAAGATAGATTAAATGAAAAGATTGATGAAGGAGTGGAGGAACTAAAAGAAAAATATGAAAAAGAAGAAAAAAGACTAAAGGAAAAGGTAGAAAGACTTTATGATAGACTTGAAAAAGAAAAATCTGATTTGAAATCCAAAACAACTGATACGATAATATCTATCGGGGCTTCTATATTTGGAGCTTTTTTTGGAAAATCTATCATGAGTGCTACAAATATAAACAGAGCAACAAGCGGAGCTAGAAAAGTAGGTAGATTATCAAAAGAAAAAAACGATGTGAGTCTTGTTGAAGAAGATATTACGGAAATTGCTGATGAAATGGAAATATTAAAAAAAGAACTTCAAGATAAAGTAGATAAAATATCTGATGAGTACAAAATTGAATACCAGAATTTTGAAGAAGTTTATATAAAACCAAAAAGAAAAGATATAATAAATACAAAAATAGCCCTTTTATGGGAAGAAGTTTAGAAAAGGTATAAAATGTCAAATGAAAAAGTAATAGAAAAAGTGGATACTAAGGTCGAAAAAGCAAAAAGTTTAAAACAAATCAAAGAATCTACAAAATTAACAACTTCAAAACTCGCAGTAAAGCTTGAGATGAAAACAAATGAATTAAATAAAAAACTTGCGGAAATGGGATATTTAGAAAAAAAAGGTAAAAATTTTAACCTCACCAAACAAGGAAAGGTTGCTGGTGGAGTGATGAAGTCAAATGGAACCCGTGCATATATCTTATGGAATGAAGATACTAAAATAGTTTAGTGAAAAATGGTGATATAATGAATAGCAAAAGATATTTGATGGCATTGTTAATGATTCTTGCAGCTTCAATATCTTCAATATCATATTTAAACATTATGAATAATAAACAATCAAGAACATTAAGTCAAGAAGTAAAAATTGTTAAAGATTTTGTTTTAAAGATTTTTTATAAATAAAAACTCCCAATAAAATATAAAAAATTTGCATTTTAAAAGTTCTATTTAATTATTTTGTGCTATACTCAATTTTAAATAGGATAAAAAAAGTCCTATATTGAAGTTTGGAGATTAAAAATGGAAAATAAATTTGTAAAAGATGTCATCTCTAATGAATATGCTTTGGGATTTGAGACGATGGTTCAGTCAGATACATTCCCAAAAGGTTTGAATGAAGATGTCATAAAAGCAATTTCGAAAAAGAAAAATGAACCTGAATGGTTGCTTGATTTTAGGCTTAAAGCTTATGCCAAGTGGTTAACTATGGAAGAGCCAAATTGGGCAGATTTAAAATATGACAAGATAGACTATCAAGATATTAGCTATTTTTCTGCTCCTAAGAAAGCACCAAATTCACTAGATGAAATTGACCCAAAAATTCTTGAAACTTATGAAAAATTAGGCATTCCTTTAGAGGAACAAAAGGAATTAGCAGGAATTGCAGTTGATGCTGTATTTGATTCAGTTTCAGTAAAAACTACATTTCAAAAAGAATTAAAAGAAAAAGGTATTATATTTTGCTCAATCAGTGATGCAGCACAAGAACATCCTGGGCTTTTAAAGAAATATTTAGCATCAGTTGTGCCATATAATGATAACTTTTTTGCAACTCTAAATTGTGCTGTGTTCACAGACGGCTCTTTTGTATATATTCCAAAAAATACAAGATGTCCGATGGAATTATCTACATATTTTAGAATCAATGCCCTAAACACAGGTCAGTTTGAGCGAACTCTAATCATAGCGGACGAGGGAAGTTATGTTTCATACAATGAAGGCTGTTCGGCTCCTACTAGAGATGAAAGCCAGCTTCATGCTGCTGTTGTTGAACTTATTATGCTTGATGATGCGCAAATCAAATACTCTACTATTCAAAACTGGTATCCAGGAGATGAGAACGGCAAAGGTGGAATATTTAACTTTGTTACTAAAAGAGCACTGTGTAAAGGAGATAGATCTAAAGTGTCTTGGACGCAGGTAGAAACCGGTTCATCACTTACTTGGAAATATCCAAGCTGTATCTTAAAAGGAAATAATAGTATTGGAGAATTTTACTCAGTAGCCCTCACATCACTAGCTCAGCAAGCCGATACTGGAACGAAAATGATACATTTGGGAAACAATACAAAGTCAACTATCATCTCAAAAGGTATTTCAGCTCTTAAAGGAAAAAATGCTTATAGAGGTCTGGTAAAAGTGGTAAAAAATGCGGACAATGCAAGGAATTTTTCTCAATGCGACTCACTTCTTATAGGTGGTGATTGCTCAGCAAATACATTTCCATATCAAGATGTGAGAAATAAAAGTGCAAAGATAGAACACGAAGCAACAACCTCTAAGATAAGCGATGAGCAGCTTTTTTATATAGGTCAGCGTGGAATTGAAGAAGAAAATGCGGTTTCTCTAATAGTAAATGGTTTTTGCAAAGAGATTTTAGAAGAGTTACCAATGGAATTTGCAGTAGAAGCGCGAGCTTTGCTTAGTATATCATTAGAAGGAAGTGTAGGTTAATATGTTAAAAATAAAAAATTTAAGTGTAAAAATAAAAGATAAAGAGATATTGAACGGTTTGAATTTAGATATAAAACCAGGTGAGGTGCATGTGCTTATGGGTACAAATGGAGCAGGCAAATCAACACTTGTTAAGACATTGAGTGCTCATTTTGATTGCGAAGTAACTGGTGGAGAAATTACTTATAAAGATAAAAATTTACTTGAGATTAGCGTTAGTGAACGAGCAAATGATGGAATTTTTATGAGTTTTCAAAACCCGACTGAAATCCCTGGTGTAAATAATATGTATTTTCTAAAGACTGCTTTAAATGCAAAACGAGCCTATAAAAAACTAGGCGAAATGAATATAGCAGAATTTTTAAAACTGATAAAAGGCAAGGCAAAAGAATTTAATATCGGTGAAAAAATGCTTAAGCGAAATGTCAATGAGGGTTTTTCAGGCGGTGAAAAGAAAAAAAATGAACTTCTTCAGATGCTGGTACTTGAGCCAGATTTAATTCTATTGGATGAGATAGATTCAGGTCTTGATGTTGATGCTATAAAAGCCATAGCAAATGGTGTTAATTCTATGCTTGATGGCAAGAGGTCAGTTCTTATGATTACTCATTATGACAGATTGTTGGAGCTTATCAAACCAGATTTTGTACATATTTTAAAAGATGGTAAGATAGTAAAAAGCGGTGATTATTCATTGGCTTTAGAGATAGACAAACTAGGTTATGAGGGATTAGGGATAAGTCATGCAACTGATTGATTTAAAATTCGATAATTTTGTCAAAGATAAAAAGTCATTTGAGAAACTTAGCTCCATTGGACTTCCTACAAAAAGGACAGAACAGTTTAGGGATTTTGATATAAGTGAGATATTTTCCAATTCTTACATGTTGAAAACTGATGTGCTTGATATGGATGATAATTTATTTCATAAAGAAAATGAAGATTTTTATACTCTTTTTGTGATTAATGGCATCGTAGATATGAAAAATTCTGTTTTACCAAAAACAGTAAAACATGAGATAAAAGATAAAAATTTTAATGAAACAAGTGACGCTTTGTATTATCTCGGCGAATCGTTCATAGAAAAAGAAAATACTATATTAATAGAAGACAATCTAGATAAACCCTTGATGATAAAAAATATCTTTGAAGGAGAATCTTGTTTTCTTCCTTCAAGTTTAAATATAATTTTAAAAGACGGATGCAAAGCAGATGTAGTAGAAATATTTACATGTGAAGGGTTAAATAATTCTTTTGTAAATTTAAATAGAGTTTTAACAATCGGCGAAAATGCTATACTAAATTATACAAAGTTACAAAATATTGACACAAGTGATGTGCTTATATTAAATTTTATACCCCAGATTGCTAAAAATGCTACATTTAATGGAGTTATGGTTGATTTAGGTTCAAAGATATCATTGAATATTATAGACACTGTTTTAGCTTATGAATATGGTTCTTTCTCGTGCGAGGGTATAATCAAGCTAAATAAAGAAAAAAGAGCTGGAAATATCGCTTCTATGCTACATGTGGCAGAAAATACAAAGAGCCATATCATTTGTAAGCATATATTAGATGATGCATCTCATGCTCTTTTTGAAGTGGTTTCAGTAGTAAATCATGATGCTAGATTTTCCAAGACATTTCAAAATTCTCAGACTATATTGCTGGAAGATGGCGCTAGGATAAATGCAAATCCTAAATTAATATTGCATACTGATGAGCTTGAAGCAGCACATGGCGCTACTACCGGTTCGTTAAATGAGGAAGAGTTATACTATATGATGAGCAGAGGAATTGATGAGAAAAAAGCATCGCAAATGCTCATCAATGCGATAGAATTACAAGTTACTGATAAAATAGAAAATGAACTGGTAAAAGAGCTGGTTCTGAGATTTATAGAGGGATAGACAATTGTACAAAAAGCATTTTGAATATTTTAATAATAATAAAAACATATATCTTGATAGTGCATCGACTTCGCAAAAACCTACTGTTGTTATTGATAGTATTAATGAATACTATACAAAATATTGTGCCAATACGCACAGAAGTAACTTCGGTAATGCCAATAGGGCAACAACTGAATTTGAAAATGCAAGAAACACGGTAAAAGATTTCATCAATGCGAGAGATACAAAAGAGATAATTTTCACAAAAGGAGTCACGGAATCCATAAATTTTATAGCTTCCTCTTTTGTAAAAGATAGATTTGATACAGTTATCATATCATCTTTAGAGCACCATTCAAATATAGTACCTTGGCATATTCAAGACAGAAGTTTACACAATGGATTAGAAGTTGTAAATTGTGATGAAAACCAAACTTTTGATATGGAACATTTTGAGCAACTTTTGCAAGAAAATGAAAATGCCTTTGTCAGCATAACTCATGTTTCAAATGCTTTTGGTAAAATTCAGCCCATAAAAAATATCATCCAAATAGCTCACAAATATGGAGCTCCAGTGATGATAGACGGCGCCCAAAGTTTACCGCATTTTAATGTAGATATGCAAGATTTGGATGTTGATTTTTATGCAATATCCGGACATAAGTCTTATGGACCCACAGGGGTTTGAGTTATTTATATAAAAGAAGAGCACTTGAAGGATGTGAAACCATATCAAGTTGGCGGCGCTACTATAAGTGATGTGACATTTAATCGAAGTATTCTTTTAGATTCACCTTTAAAGTTTGAAGCCGGAACTCAAAATATAGCAGGTGTTATCGGTTTTGCGACGGCATTAAGATTTATAGAAAAGATGGGCTATGATAATATTATAGAATATGAGAGTAATATATATGAGTATTTATATGAAAGATTAAGTGAAATTGATGATATCATTCTATACACGCATAGCATAAATTGTATCGGCAGTTTAAGCTTTAATATTAAAGGATTAGCTGCAGATGATATTGGGATTTTGCTCGATAAGATGAATATAAGCATAAGATGCGGGCATCATTGTACTCAACCAATCATGAAAAAATTGGGCATAAATGGGACAGCAAGAGTGAGCCTTTCGATGTATAATGACGAAAAAGACATAGATTTGCTTATCAAAGGAATTCACAGAGCTGTTGGTATATTAAAGGATTAAAATGGGTAAAATAGAAGAAAGAATCAACGAAGTAGTAGAAGATTTTAAACTATTTGATGATGAACTAGAAAAGTACGAATATATAGTGGATATGGGCAAAGAACTCAAGGCTCTAAGCGAAAAAGACAAAAACGATAAATACTTAATCGAAGGATGTACATCAAATGTCTGGCTTATTTGTGAAAAAAAAGATAACAAATTAATCTTTAGAGCTAATAGCAATACTGTTATTGTGCGGGGTTTAGTTTCTATACTTGTAAAAATATTTTCTAACTTGAGTGCTAAAGAGATAAATGATTTCGACTTTAGTTTGTTAGATAAATTAGGACTGTCTGAAATTATCACGCCCACAAGGCAAAATGGTTTGACAAGCATGATAAACAAAATAAAAGAATATGCGAAAGAGGAATGCAAATGACAACAGAACAAAAAGATAAGCTTATAAAAGATGTAATCGAAAATATAAAGACTATATATGACCCGGAAATTCCAATAAATATATATGATTTAGGATTGATATACAAGATAGAAATTGAAGAAGAAAATAATTATACACATTGTATGATAGATATGACATTAACAGCACCAGGATGCTCTGTTGCAGATTTTTTGGTAGAACAGGTAAGATATACAGTAAAATCTATGGATTTGATAGATGAATCACATGTCAGTTTAGTATTTGACCCACCTTGGGAGACATCAAGAATAAGTGAAGAAGGCAAGGATATACTGGCAGCTAGTGGAACCATAATCTAAATAAATATTTGAGTCTCAACTGCAATTATTGTATAATAATCAAAAAATTATAAAGGTAAAATTATGAATAAAATATTAATAGGGCTTGCATTAACAGCATGTCTGTCATTTGGTTTTGATTTTGGAAATTTGGCCAAAAGTGTTATGGGCAATTCTGCTACTAGTAGTGCCACTACAAAATCCACAACAGAAGGGCTTAGCAGCTCTACAGTTTCAAGTGGTTTAAAAGAGGCTCTAAAAAAAGGAGTTCAGTTTGCAGTTGCACAACTAAGCAAAGATAATGGGTACCTAAGTAACTCCTTGGTGAAAATCCCTTTGCCGGAAAATTTAGCAAAAGCTGAGAAGATTGTGAGAAAAGTTGGTGGAAATAAAGTGGCTGACAATTTGATAAACTCTATGAACACAGCCGCTTCAAAAGCCGCTCCAAAAACAGCAGATATATTTATAAAAGCAATCGACAAGATGACTTTAGATGATGCAAAAAAAATCCTAGCTGGCAAGAAAGATGCTGCAACTGAGTATTTTAAAACTCATACTACTAGCTCATTAGAAACGATGATTGCACCAATAGTTCAAAATACTATGAAACAAAATAATGTTGCAAAGTATTATGATGTGTTTAATAGCTATTATAAGAATTATGGGAAAAAATATGTTGAAAACAGCAGCGTAATGGCATTTGCAAAAAACTTTGGAGCAGATTCATATTTGCCAAGTGCTAGTGATGAAAATTTAGATAAATATGTGACAGATAAAGCGATAGATGGATTGTTTAAGATGATAGCGAAAAAAGAAGCTGATATAAGAGCAAATCCAGTTGCCAGAACAACAACTATTTTGAAAAAAGTTTTTGGATATTAATATAAAATAGATAATAACCCCCCCCCCACTTTCCCTCTTTTTGTTAATATAATATAAGGTATATAATTTAAAATATGTACTTTAATTATAATCAATATATTCAGAGCTTCACAAAGTAAAATAAATTGTTATTATATTAATTATAGTAAAGAATAATTTACTTAAAGCATCCTTATTTCACTAAAAATAGACAAAATTTAAACTATATTTAATATATTTTGATATATCATAGCATTAATGAATGGTCTTTCACCATTGCTTTATTAGGTGGCTAGCTTTAGTCTGGAAAATTATTTCAAAAATAAACAATTAGGAGAATGATGTTATGAAGAAAATTATAGGCGTATTAATACTTTGGTCTATTGTCAGTATTGCGGCGATGGCTTTGAGCGTTCCTGCAAATCATATAGTGGATGTTGCTTGGTTAAAGGTGCATGTGGGCGATAAGAATTTAGTCATTGTTGATTTAAGAAACAAAGGATATAACAAAGGACATATAAAAGGTGCGGTTAATTGGACGGGGGAGGCTTATAGAGAAGGAAGATACTATAGTAAAATCACAAAAAAACCGATTCCTGGTTATATTGCTGCTCCAAGAACAATTATAAAAACGATGAGAAGAAGTGGTGTTAATAATAACAGTGTAATCGTGTTTTATAACAACGGTATCAAAGCCGATGATTATTCAGCTTCTGCACTTGCTATTGCAACACTTGAATTTTATGGTTTTGACAATGTTGCCTTACTTGATGGTGGTTTTGCTGGCTGGAAAAAAGATAGAGGAACAATTAATACTATGAAAGTAAACCCACAGGAGGGTAATTTTAGTTTCAAAGGTAGAAAATTTAATCAAAATATTGTAGCTACTGGAAAAGATCTAGATGGAGCAATATGGACTGGCAGTTATCAAATTGTTGATGGAAATGGTAAAAATACGCATTGGTATGGCACAGCAAAAGACCCTAGAAGATTAGCCATGGGACATGTTAATGGTGCAAAAGCTTTAAATCCTGCAGAGTTTAGTGTAAAAAAAGATGGAGTTTGGTATCTTGGTGATAAAGCATATATACTTAGAAAGATGAAAGCTGCCGGACTTGTGACAACTAAACCTATTCTTTGGTATTGCAATACTGGCTGGTGGGCTTCTGGAGGCTGGTTTCCTATGAGATACATAATAGGCATGAAAGATGCTAATGTTAGAGTTTATAACGGCTCAATGGCAGATTATACAAGATGGCCAAACAGACCACTTGTCAAATAGGTAACTTATTAATGCTAATGGAAGATAAAATATCCGCACTTTTTTTATGTGCGGATATTTTGGATTATCCAAGCGATGATCATCATATATTGGATGAATTTCAATTGCTTGTAGGTGAAAATTTGGAAGATTTTGATTTTAATGAAGTACAATCAGAATATATAAGAATTTTTTTGATAGGCTCAACAACACTCCAATGTGTTCCTTATGCATCTTGGTGGATTGATGGAAAGATGTCGGGGATAACATCAGGTAAGATAAATGATTTTTACACTAGTTGTGGATACAAATTTGACGCCCAAAATATGAAAAAACCAGCTGACAATATATCTTTTATGATTAGATTTGTTGCTATTTTAGCGGAAGAAAATAGATTTAAAGAGGTAAAAGAATTTGCCAATTTTTTAACTTGGATGGATGACTTTGCAAATTCTTTAGATCAAGCCACAGATATGAAAATTTTTAAATACGCAGCAAGTATGTCATCAGATATAATAAATTCTCTTAAGGAGGAAGTATGAACACAAATACAAAATCTGTGCAAAAAGAACATAGTAATATATTGCTATTTTTATCTTGCATTTTAGCAGCTATTGGCATATATGGTATGGTTCAAGTATTTTTACATGGTCAAGAAGCGTCCTATGGCATAAGCAGAGAAGTACCTTGGGGTCTATTGATTATCAGCTATGCTTTTTTTGTAGGTATCACTCTTGGAACGGCAGTAGTTGGAGCTTTGGCTCATGTATTTAAAATCGAAGCTTTTCATGTTTGGAGCAAAAAAGTGGCATTGGTGTCTTTAGCATCATTGGTGGCTGCTTTTTTTATTATTTTTTGGGATTTAGCCGGACCTTTTAAGCTGCAAGTATTAAGATTGGTTGTTTATTTTACAGAGTTTAGAGTAACATCTCCTATCTGGTGGCTGGTTTTATTGTATGCATTAGAGTTGCCATTGTTGGCTCTTGAGGTGTATTTTTTACTAAGTAAAGGAAAAAATTCAGCATTTTTTGCTTCATTGATTGGATCTTTATTGGGGCTTATCGCCTATGGAACAATGGCTCTTGTATTTGACTCAAATGGTTCAAGACCTCTATGGCATACTAGCTCATTTGCACTATTTTTTATAATTTCAGCAATTGCTGGTGGTTTTGGTGTTGTATTGATAATGATTTTTCTAAATAGGATGTCTGATAAATATGAAAATTCAGTAAAGGCTTTAAGTAAAACACTATTCTTTTTACTCTCTTTTATGTTGATTATTGATTTTTGGAATGTAGTTATTAACTCATACAGCTCAAACACAGAACTTGGTGCTACTATGAAGCTATTTGCTACAAATGGAGTATTAGCGCATAATTTTTATTTTTATGAGATTTTAGTTGGTATAGTAATTCCTATGTTGCTTATAATTATAGGTAGATTTAAAAGTTCATGGCTTTGCGCAATCGCAGGTCTGTTAGTTGTAATAGGTCTTTTCTTTGCAAGATTTGACGCTGTAATTGGTGGACAATTAATATCTCGTCCAAGCAATAAGATGGACTTCATACAACACACATATATAGTATCGAATTCTGAATTATCAATATTTATTAGTAGCTTAGGTGTTGCTGGAATTGTATATTTTTTAGGAGCCAAGTTTTTTAATTTGCAAGAGGAGAGCACTCATGAGTAGGCATCATATATCAAGAAGGGGTTTTTTGAAACTAGCAGGCGCTAGTTCTATTGCGATAACTGCAGGTGTCACAGGCTTTCCATCTCCACTTCGAGCTTCTATGACACAGAAACAAAAAAGTGAATCGTTTTTAATATATGATAGAGGAGTACTGAGTCCGAGCTTTTGTGAGATGTGTTTTTGGAATTGCGGCGTTAATGTATATACCAGACAAGGAAGAATTCATAAACTTGAGGGAAATGAATTAAATCCAAATAATCATGGACATCTTTGTGCAAAAGGAAATTCAGGTATCGACTCTACTTATGATTCTGACCGTGTCCAATTTCCAGTTATAAGAGTTGGAAAAAGAGGAGAAGGCAAATTTAAAAAAGTAAGTTGGGAAGAAGCTTATCAATTTGTATATGACAAACTAAATCCACTTATGAAAGAGTACGGTCCACAAACACTTGTTACTTTTATGCACGGAACTGGTGAGCCACATGTTCACGCACTAACAAAAGCTCTTGGAAGTCCAAATATAGTAGTTCCTGCGTATTCTCAATGCTTAGGTAGCCGTGATATGGCTTGGATTTTTACTTTTGGAACTAGTCCGACTGGTCATGAAACTTATGATATGGCAAATTCAAAACATATGATGATTTTTGGAAGAAATATGGCTGGCTCTCTTCAAGTAAGAGAAGCAGAAGACTTTTCAAAGGGACTCGCTCGTGGAGCAAGGCTTACATATATTGATCCTAGACTCAGCGAATCCGGCGTAAATGCTACAGATTGGTTACAAATAAATCCTGGAACGGACTTAGCACTCGCACTTGGTTTTATACATGTATTAATTAGAGATAGATTGGTAAATATCGATTTTGTTACAAAATATTGTTATGGATATGATGAATTAAAAAAACATGTTAAACAATACACGCCGCAGTGGGCGAGTCAAAAATGTGGAATAGATGCAAAAACAATTGAAAGAATTGCATGGGATTTTGCAAAAGATGCTCCCCATGTTGTAGCAATACCAGCTAGAAGAATGACAAGATATGGAAATGATGTACAAACAGTGAGAGCCATTGCTATCATAAACGCACTTGTGGGAAACTGGGGGGTACCTGGAGGAATTTGGGTAAAATCAAAAGTTCCTCTTAAAATACCTGAGTATGATGAGCCAAAACAACCAAAAACTAGAAGAGCTGATGGAGCAGGAAATGGTGAAAAATATCCACTAGCTCCTACAAATCTTGGCCGCACAAACGGTATGTATGAAGCTACTTTAACACAAAAACCATATCCTATAAAAGCTTGGTTGTTATATGATACAAATCCACTTTATCATTCAGCACCTGGAGTAAATGGTTTATATAAAGCTATAGAAAATTTAGATCTCATTATTGCAATCGATACGCAATTTAGTGATACGGTTATGTATGCGGATGTTGTATTTCCAGAATCTACTTATCTTGAGCGATACGATAATCCTCATGTGCAGAGTGATAAAATCCCATTTATAGCTTTAAGAGAACCAGCAATCAATCCAATCTACGATACTAAAGGGTGTTATGATATTTGCAAAGGGATAGCAGAAAAATTCAAAATTCAAAAATGGTTCACTCATTCACCAAAATCTAAAATAGAAGATTTGTATAAACATCTTGATAAGGAACAAGCACAAAACTTAAAAGAGAACAGAGTCTTACTCTTTGAAAATGTTAATCCATACCCTATTGCAAGTGGTGCTGAGCCCAAGTTTAGGACAAGTACAGGGAAGGTTCAACTTTATGCAGCCAATTTAGAGGAAATGTATAAAAAAGAAGGTGATGATTTTTCTCCAATGCCTATATATAAAGACCCGCCTATGCCCAAAGTTGGCGAATTCAGGTTACTTTTTGGAAAAACTCCTCGTCATACACATGCTAGAACTCAAAACAATTGGATACTACTAGAACTTCAAGATGATTCACCAATTTGGATACATCCTGATGACGCTGAAAAATTGGGTTTTGTTGATAAGCAAATAGTTTATCTTGTAAATTCAGTAACTAATACCAAAAGTGACCACCCTGAACGGTTAAAAGTAACAAAAAGAATTAAAGCAGGCAATGTATTTATTCATCATGGTTTTGGACACAGGACAAAGGCTTGGACGAGGGGATATGAAAAAGGTATCGGTGATAATTTCTTTGTAAGTGATGATATTGATCCCCTAAGTGGTGCAGCGGCATTTAACAATGGCTTTGTAAAAATTGTAAAGGCATAAAACATGAATATAGTAAATAAAATAGGAAAAAAAAATCAAAATCTTGCGATGGTCATCATCGGAGACAGATGTATTGGCTGTGATGCGTGTTATGTAGCCTGTAAAACAGATTGGAATGTTCCTGCATTAAAAGAAGCTTATAGAACAAAAATATGGGGAGTTGAAGAAGAAGACAATGAAGGCAAGCCAAAGATTAGTTTTTTGCCAGTTTTATGCAACCATTGCGAGCATCCACCTTGTGTTACCGTTTGTCCGACAGGAGCTAGTTTTAAAAGAAGTGAAGATGGCATAGTTTTAGTAGATCCTGCTATGTGCATAGGCTGTAAGGCTTGTATGGTTGCTTGTCCTTATGATGCTAGATATTATGATGAGCAAAAGAGTGCAGTAGATAAGTGTACTTTTTGTCTGCCAAGACTTAGTAATGGTTTGGAGCCAGCCTGTGTTAATACTTGCGTAGGAGGATCAAGAAATTTTGGTGATTTGAATGATCCCCAAAGCAGTGTTGCAAAACTCATAAAAAATGCCACTTCTATAACTAGGCTTAAAGAAGATCAAGGAACATTGCCAAATGTTTACTATATCACTATAAATGAATAAAGGAGAAAGTAAAATGAAATATTCTTGCCAAAGGCAAAGCTTCAGTGAAAGGAATTTTTGCTGGGCTTTGCTCAGAAAAAAGGAGAAAGTAAAATGAAAAAAAGACTTATAACACTAGTTTTAATAGCAGCACTAGGGGTTTTTGCTATTAATCTGCTTGCTCAAAATAGAGATTTTTATAAGATGGACAATATCCAAGCAGAACATTATATCAATGCTTCAAGAACAGAAGTTAATAAAAATAATCTTTCTCTCGCATGTACTTACGCTAGAAAAGCCGTTCAGGCAAATAGTTGGAGTCAAAAAGCTTGGGCAAATTATGATGATGTTGTGAAAAGATTAATCAATAAGGGCAAAGTAAAAAACTTTACAGGTTCTGTTGGATCTATAGCAGCACCTGCTCCAGTAGCAAAAAAAGTAGCCGCACCATCACCTGCACCCGCACCTAGTGCTCCCGCTGCGAATGCTGCTGGCGGTCAATTTGAGGGATGCTAAATATATAGATAAGAGAACAAATCTCAGTACTAAATCAATTATTGATTTGGTACTGATTGTACAGCAGTCTCATTATATTTAGGAAGTATTTTTTTACAAATGAAAAGCATAGCAAATAATTTTAAATCAGAAAAAAAAGATAATAAAAATCAAAGAAGAACATTTATCAAATCTATGCCATACTTATTAGTTGGAACTCTGGTTTATCCTACTAGCAAATTTATATTTTTTAATGAAAGCACAAATGAAGAGTTTAGGGTTTCATTAAAAACTCTAAAAGAAGGAATTACCAAGATAAAAAAACATAATGTTTTTATCTATAAAGACAAAAATAAAATAGAAGTATTTAATGCACATTGTACGCATATGGGCTGTATTCTTAATTTTTATAAAGATAAAGATAAATTTATATGTCCTTGCCACCATAGTGAATTTTCCATTAATGGGACAAGAATTAAAGGACCTGCTAAAAGAAATTTAGATAAAATAGCATTCAAAATCAAAGACAAAACACTCTATATAAGTTAGGTAAAATATGCCAAAAATCACTTCTTTATTGACATCCGGATTATTTATAGTAAGTATGTTAAGTGGTTTGATTGTTATGTTTGCTTATCACCCATCTATCGCCTTTGATAGTGTTCAAAAGATAAATTATCTCATACCCTATGGTCTGTTTTTTAGAAAATTACATTATTTTAGTTCCGAAGCATTTACTATTTTTCTTCTTTTGCATATTGTTCTAGAGCTTATAAAAAACAAGATAAAAATAACAGCCATATCATGGAACTATTCTATCGTGGGATTTATAGCAGTTATTGTTTTGATGTTTAGCGGATTTGTTTTAAAAGCAGATTTAAGCGCAAATGCTGCAGCCCAAGTCACCTTTAGTCTTATAAAAGATACGCCAATATTTCAATATTTATTGCCACTTTTTCAAGATCACGGTATATTTTATTATAAGTTTTTTATATGGCATATTGTATATTTACCACTTATCTTGGCCTTTGCAATTTATAAACATGTAGATGCTCTCAATGTAAAAGTTGTATATATCAGTATTGCATTTGGGATTAGTGTTCTAAGCATTATATTGTTTAAAATGCCACCAGATATAATCCCAGGTGAAAAAGTGCAAAGTCTTACAAGCCCTTGGTTTTTTATCGGCGCTGAAAATCTCTTGCAAAAATCTTGGCAACCACTTAGCATCAATTTGTTTTTAAGTATTCCATTTTTTTTATTGGTGGTTTATTTTTATACCAAATATAAATATACTCTTAAGGCTTTATTGGTTCTTTGGTTGGTATTTTATTCTTACATGTCGGTTGTTTCTTAATGAAGCAAAAAAATATACTTTCAATATTCGCTATAGCATCTGTGATTATATTAATTTATTCAGTTTTCTCAAATACTCCAAAAAAAACTCCAAAAATAACAAAACCTGATCAGTGTATGAGTTGTCATAGTGGTATGAGCAGCATAGATCACGCTCATCCAAAAGAGATATTTGGTTGTGCCTCTTGCCATGGTGGAAATAAATTTGCAACTGATAAGATAAATGCTCACAAAGGTATAGTTCTAAATCCTGCAAGTCTTGAGCACGCTAGTATATTTTGCAGTAAGTGTCATAAAGATATAATTAATCGAGTCAGTAAATCTATGATGCAATCTCAAAGCGGTATTTTAAATGTTTTAAAGTATCAATGGGGAGAGAGTAAAGATTTAAATTCAACCATTGGAATTGATGAGATACGGGGTGATTCAAATATTTCGTTAGCACAGAATCATTTTAGAAAACTGTGTGCGGCTTGTCATATAAATCAGGATGAAAAAATTTTTCAAAATCAAAAGATAGCAAGAGGCGGGGGTTGCAGTGATTGCCATAGAATCTCAAAAACCAACAAAAATCACCACGCAGTTTTTACTTCTAAAATTCCTACTAAAAATTGTTTAAAATGCCATAACCGCTCAAATCGCATAGGCTTGTCTTATGAGGGAATTTTTGAAAGTGCAGGATACGGGACTCCATATAAACACGGAGATTTTTCGCATAAAATGAGTGATGGAAGAAGATTTTATTATAAGCTTCCAGATGATATTCATCATAAAGATGCAAATATGAGTTGCATCGACTGTCATACCGAAAAAGGGGTGATGGGAGATGGCAAAAAACATTATCACATGGAAGAAGCAGAGGATGTTAAGTGCAAAGATTGTCATAAGCCACAATTTAAAAAAGCAAATACACTCGCGATTACTTTAGCAGATTTAAATGAAAAAGTGCCTGAACCAAAGACTATAGCTTATACTGGAAAATTTAATTCACCATTGTATAATGTGCAAATTGATAAGAATATAACTTCATTTTACAGAAAAGCAGATGGCAAAAAGTTTAGTTTAAAAGAGATGAGTGACAAGCCGTATCATACTCTCGCTATGCATGAAAGATTGGATTGTTCCGCTTGTCACGCTTCTTGGGTACCTAGTTGCTATGGTTGTCACGAAGTATATTTTGAAAATGGTAAACAATTTGATTGGGTTGCAAAAAAGGTAACAAAAGGACAATGGCAGGAATTTAGAAGTTTTTTAAGATTTGAAAGCCCAAGTCTTGGGATTGGATATAATAAAAAAATAATGTCTTTTGCTCCAGGATGTCAAGTAATTGGTACAATTTTTAAAAGTAAAAAAATTGAAAAATTTCATTCTCTTGCGATGGCAGGGTGGGATCCTCATACTACTCAAAAAGAGAGCAGAACTTGCGTAGATTGCCACTTTAATCCAGCAAGTTTAGGGCTAGGACGAGGAAACTTGGATATAAAAGATGGAAATATAACTTTTACACCGATTTACAATTCAGTCCAAAGTGGAATGCCTTTTTCTTATCCGATAGATGCTTTTGTTTCAGCTAAGGGCAAGCAGTTTCAAAGCACCTCTCGAAAATATGCTAGAAGTTTTAACAAAAAAGAGCTTCAAAGAATTGTTGGAGCCTATAAGTGTATCATTTGTCACAATACTTATAAAGATAAAATCTATGTAGATTTTAACAAATCAAAAAAGATGTTTTATAATGGAAAAACTCAATGCTTAAAATAATAATTTCATTACTCTTTAGCACATTGTTACTTGCTAGTAATTGCGTAGAATGTCATGAAAAAGAAGTGAAAAATTATAAGCATAACATACACTACACTTTAAAAAAAGCCATAAATATCACGAGAAAGGCTTGGGGAGTGAAAGATTCCAATGTAACTTTTCAAACTTTACCCAAGTCAAAATTAAATATAAAAAAAGTAAGTGATTTAGTCGATGATTTTTTAAGAAGAAAGTGTCTGAAATGTCACATGGACAGTAAAGTAAATAACGGTTATGGGATAACAAGAGGTATAGGTTGTCTCTCTTGTCATAGCAAACATCAAAGTAGCGGGAAATGTCAAAGAAGTAAAATCTCTATAAATAAATGTTTAAGTTGTCATAATAAAAATTATGTTGGCGGTGATTATTTAGGATTATTTCCAAAAGATGAAGATAGAAGTTATCGTGCACCACTTACAAAAGAGGGGAATTACCCACCTGTCAAGTATGGCATAGATTATCATCATTTAGAAGAGGACATACACTATAAAAAGGGATTAACCTGTGTAGATTGTCATAATGCAAAAGATATGCATGAGGGTAGAAAAGCAAAATGTACTGATTGTCATAAAAATTTGAGTAAAAAAAATCATACATCTTTTCACAAAAATATCTCTTGCAGTGCTTGTCACTCATCTTGGAACAATAACTCTTATGAACTATCAGTTTTTCGCGATGATACAGCTAGTTATAAAAAATGGAAAAATTTAACTATGCAAGAAGATGAGTATCTGAGTATATTTTTAAGCAAAGCTCTAAAATCCAAAAAAAAGATAAAACCTCAAATGCCAGATTGGGTCAGTGGAGGCTTAAAAGAAGGAGTTTGGTATAGTGGCTGGAGGTATAAAAGATGGGAGCATTTTAACCTGGCAAATGCTAAAGATGGAAAGATAAAGATAATCCGCCCACTCTTCCAATACCGCATAAGTTATAGAGATAAAAATGGTATTATGGTATTTGATGATGTGAATAAAATTAATGGCAAAAAGATAGAGATTTGGCTTCCATATACTCCTCATACCATAAGTAAAAATGCAAAATCATGTGAAAGTTGTCACGAAAATCCGTTAATTATTAATCCCAAAATTACAGGATATGAAGTGCTTGATTTACAAATTCCAAATAACATAATAAATGGTTTTAAACTCACAAATAAGCAAATCAAAAAAATGACTTCACAAAAATATAAAAAAATTAGAGCTAAGATGTTATTTTAGATTTAATACCAATACTCATAGGCATCCACGCGTAACTGCACCTGAGAGTAAACAAATTTTTGATGATCTATTACATAATAAGGTCATGTATAATCATAACCAATCTTTCACCCTTTTTTCGGGGGAGGGTGTCAAATATGATATAATTTTACAAAAAAGGGAATTTTAAATGAAATTATTATTAATCGGTGCAGGAAATATGGGCGGGGCAATGCTTAAAGGCTTAAATAATTATGATATCACTGTAGTTGAAGCATATGAAAAAAGAGCAGATGAATTACGCAAAATGTATCCAGACTTGAAAATAGTTGATATTATTCCTCCTCTTGACGATTTTTTAGTTATTTTAGCCATCAAACCGCAGTCGTTAGAACGATTAAAAGTCAATGGAAAAGCAAAAGGACTAATTTCTATTTTAGCAGGCACTACATTGGAGAAACTAAAAGCAAAAGTAGATGCAAAATATTATGTAAGAGCTATGCCAAATATGGCGGCACTTGTACAAAAATCAGCTACTTCTCTTTGTGGTGACGCGGAACTTAAAGATGAGGCTATGGAGATTTTAAATACCATCGGTAAATGTTTTTGGTTGAATAGCGAAAATGAACTGGATATCGCAACTGGACTTGCTGGATCTGCTCCTGCATGGCTAGCTCTTGTCGCAGAAGCTCTTAGTGATGGCGCTGTAAATTTGGGACTTAAGCGAGAGATATCATACAAATATATAGCGGCTTTATTTGAGGGAGTTGGCATAGTTCTAAGAGATGAGCATCCAGCCATTTTAAAAGATAAAGTAACTTCACCAAATGGTACTACGATAGCTGGAATTGCAAAACTTGAAGAAGGGCGCGTAAGGGATAGTTTTATAAAAGCCATGCGTGCATCTTATGAAAAAACTAAGAACATGTAGTTAATTTATTTTTAAGATGCAAAAAGATAAAATTCCATTATGATTCGTTATGTATTTTAAAATATAACGATAAAAGGAGTTTTAAATGTTTAAAAAGATTTTAATTGGATTGTTACTCATAAGCACCATTGTTTATGCACAGAAAATCACAGTACTTGCTGCGGCTGACATGAGATTTGCCCTTAACGAAGTGAAAAATTTGTTTATAAAAGAGCATCCAAAGGACAGTGTGGAGATTGTATATGGCTCATCTGGCAAAGGATTGCAACAAATAGAAAATGGTGCGCCTTATGATTTATATTTTAGTGCAAATATATCTTATGTTCAAAAACTTTATGATGAAGGTTTGGTGATAACAAAACCAAAGCTTTACGCTCTTGGCCGCATAGTTATTTGGTCAACTAGTAAAAATTTTGATCCAAAAAAAGGTTTTGCCAATCTTACACAACCTTGGGTAAAAAAGATAGCTATTGCAAATCCAACTCATGCTCCTTATGGAGAAAAAGCTAAACAGGCTTTAGAGAATATCGGTATATATAAGGATATAAAAGATAAGCTTGTTTTAGGGGAAAATATCATGCAAACCACACAATTTGTAGATAAAGGGGCGGCTGATATAGGAGTGATTTCGCTCTCAGTAGCACTTGCGCCACATGTTGCTTTAGGAAAATATCCAAACTATTATCTTATAGATAACTCTTTACATAAACCTCTGCTTCAAGGATTTGCTATTACTAAAAGGGCAAAAGATAATGTTTTAGCACACGATTTTTACAACTATATATCTTCGCCTGAAGCAAAAAAGATTTTAGAAAGATATGGGTTTGTTGTACCAAAAGCGAAGTAGATGAATATTTTACAAGGCACAATAACTTCAATCAAAAAAGTAGATAGTTTTATATCAGTCGGGATTGAAGTGAACGGCAAAGGTTTTAACTCTATCATCTTAGATAGTTCCAGTACTGATTGGCTTCGTGTTGGAGTAAAAGCAAATATTATTTTTAAAGAGGCTGAAGTCATGATAGGCTCCAAAAACTCACAAGTCAGTGCTAGAAATGCTCATGTGTCCAAGATTACAGAGATAGAGATGGGCAGACTTTTTGCCAATATAATTTTTGATTTTGATGGACATGAGATAAGCTCTATTATCTCAAAAAATTCTTGCATAAAATTAGAATGTGAAGTAGGCAAAGAGTTTTTATGGTTTGTAAAAGTCAATGAAATGACACTTCAAGAGTTAAGTGATGGAGAATGAGTTTTTAGCCACAATGTGGCTTACATTTAAGTTGGCATTTGTTGCAACTGTTATCTTGCTGATTATCGGCATACCTTTGGCATATTATCTTGCTTTTACTAAAAATAGACTAAAACCAGCTATTGAGGCACTTATCTCTATGCCTTTGGTTTTGCCTCCATCAGTTTTAGGATTTTATCTTCTAATTGCATTTAGCCCTAGAAATATAGTAGGGGAGTTTCTGCAAAAATATTTTGATGTGCGATTAGTCTTTAGTTTTGAAGGCTTGGTTGTCGCTTCTGTCATTTTTAGTCTGCCTTTCATGGTGCATCCGATTCAAAGTGGTTTTGCATCGCTTCCAAAAAATTTGGCACTTATGGCATATACACTTGGAAAAAGCAAATTAAATACACTATTTTTTGTTCTCCTTCCAAATATTCGCCCATCTCTACTAACAGGAATCGTGATAGCTTTTGCTCATACCATAGGCGAGTTTGGCGTAGTTTTGATGATAGGCGGCAATATACAAGGAGAAACAAAAGTAGCAAGTATAGCTATATATGATGAGGTAGAATCATTAAATTATAATTTAGCAAATCAGTATGCACTGACTCTTTTTTTAATCTCTTTTATTATATTGTTTGTAGTATATGCGATTAATAGACATTTTATGAGAGTCGGTTAGATGATAAAACTACACTTTAGAAAAAAATTTGTTAGTTTTGATAGGGAATTTTCTTTCGATATTAATGAGAATATAGAAAAAAATAAGATAAGCGTACTTTTTGGAAAAAGCGGGGCTGGAAAAAGTACAATTTTAAATATAATAGCCGGATTAATTAAGCCAGATTTTGGAGAGATAATAGTTGGTAATGAGGTCTGGTTTGATAGTTCAAAAAAGATAAATTTGTCGCCTCAAAAAAGAAAAGTTGGTTTTGTATTTCAAGATTATGCACTTTTCCCAAATATGAGTGTAGAGAAAAATCTCACTTACGCACTTGTTGATAAAAAAGATAAAAATAAAATAGATGAAATTTTAGAGTTAGTTGATCTAAAAAATTTAAGAAAAACAAAACCTGCTCATCTTTCAGGCGGACAAAAACAAAGGGTCGCTCTTGGGAGAGCTCTTGTAAGCGACCCAAAGATTTTATTACTAGATGAACCTCTCTCAGCACTTGATTTCTCTATGAGGGCATCTTTGCAAGATGAGTTACTTAAGATTCAAAAACATTTTGGTATAACGACTTTGCTTGTTAGCCACGATATCTCTGAAGTTTATAAATTAGGCGATTTTATTTATGAAATACAGGAGGGAAAGGTCAACAGAAAAGGAACCCCAAGTGAGCTTTTTGGTGGTGAGCGAGTTAGTGGTAAATTTAAATTTCACGGAGTTGTTGTAAATATCGCTAAAAATGATATTTTATATATCGTGAGTACCTTAGTTGATAATGAGGTTGTAGAAGTGGTTGCTACAAAAAAAGAGATAAGTGATTTAAAAATTGGTTCAAGAGTGACACTGACATCAAAAGCATTTAATCCCCTCATTTTTCAAGACTAAACTCCGATAATTGTGTCATTTGGTCTAAATGAAACAAATACTTTATCCTCAGGCTTTACATGTAGAGCTTTAAAATCTTGTGTATTCATCACAGAAATCATAGTGAGTTTATCGCTTACATGTAGAGATATTTCTGTGTTCATATCATCTTCTTTGATTGTTTTTATTTGACAATGAAGTGAATTGTCTTGTGCCTTTTTTAAAGTTATTTTAGCTAAAGGAGCTTTTAGTAAGACATATATATCGGAATCTAATCTGATTGCTAATTCCTTTAGAGAGGTGTTTGTGATTGATGATTTGATAGTTGTGGCTGTGTCTATTTGTATGGTTAATAGGGAGTTTATTTTTTCTTCTTTTATTTCTTTCACTTTCCCGAAAAATTGATTTCTAGCACTAGTCCTAAGAGAAGTCCTTTGCAAAAAAGATTGCAAATCTTGAAAATCTTCTGTGTGGGATTCGATAGCTTCTAAGAATTTTTGTTGAGCTTCAAAAAGAAGTTCATACATCTTTATATATTGTTCAGCTTTTTTTGTAAGTTTGCTGCCACCACCATCTTTTCCACCAATACTAGAAACAATCAACTCTTCACTAGAGAGATTTTTCATCTCATTTAATGAATCCCATGCAGCTTTATAACTCATATGCATGGATTTCGCTGCTTTTGAAAGTGAGCCATAAAGTTGTATATTTTTTAGAAGCTCAATTCTGCCTTTTCCTAAAAAACCTTTTTTGTCTTTATTAAACCAAAGACTGCTGTCTATATGCATTATTTATTTTCATCATCTTTATATAAAAATTTAAAATACTTTCTAACTATCTTTGGTCTGTATCCAGTATATCCACCCCATATTGCTACACAAACTAAACTAAGCCACAAAGGTGCCCCAAGATATGATAAACCATAAAATATTATCAGACTAAAGCCGACAATAATCGCAAAATCTAATATCGTATCTACTAATTTTGACATTTTTTCTCCTTTTAAAACAGTATAATAGCATAATAATTTTTATGAAAAGGTGACATAAATGAAAACTCCCAAAGGCGAGTTCAAAGGAGAACTAGAAGTTAAAAAATCATCGTTTATAGCATATTTGACTCCTATATCTGATTTTGAAGCTCTACATGTGAAGCTTAAAAAAGAACACCCAAAAGCAAGGCATATAGTTTGGGCAAAAAGATATCTGAACGAATTTGAACAAATAGTAGAAAATTCCAGTGATGATGGTGAACCAAAAGGAACTTCAGGACCACCTGTACTCAATGTCTTAAGAGGTTCAGAGCTTATAGAATGTGGTATTTTAATAGTGCGATATTTTGGCGGTATTAAGCTTGGCACCGGAGGATTAGTCCGCGCGTATGGCGGAGTTGCAAAAGAGATACTAGCCAATTGCGTTTTAATTCCATATGAGAAAAAAGAAGTCTTAAGTTTTTTTACTATTTATCATCTAGCTCCCAGGTTTGAGCATTACTTTGAAAAAGAAAGTATAGAATTCAAAGATAGAATCTTCGGTGCTGAGGGTATAAATTGGAGTATAAATTTAAGCGAAAGCCAAAAGAGTACTTTTTTAGATTTTGCCTTAGAATTTGAGCGAGACGGATTTAAAATTGATTTAAAAGATATTCTATAAGTTTCCAAGTCCCAGCGCTACAAATCCCAGCTACAATCCCAGCTACTATATCATCTCCCATGACGCCTAAGCCACCTTTTACATCTCTATCTATTTTGCCTATAATCGAAGGTTTCCAGATGTCAAATATTCTAAAATACATAAAACTAAGAATCATCTGTGTAATCGTAGCAGAGCTAAATACAAAAGCAAGCCAAAGACCTACAACTTCATCTATGACTATACTTTTATCATCGTGTGTTCCGCTTATTTTTTCGTACTTATTTATTTCTCTTACGCCTATGATTGTGATTAGGATAGTGAGTAAAAATAGAGTATCAAGTGGAAAAAATTGTAATATCCCAAATCCAACAAGTCCAGCCAATATACTTCCCGCAGTTCCTGGTGCGTATGGCGAAAGTCCGCTATAAAAAAATGTTAGAAATATTTTATTCATTTAACTGTCTCCTTTTTTCCGGGAAAAGCCCAGCAAAAATTCCTCTCACTGAAGCTAACGCTTTGCGTAGAAATTTATGCATTATTTTCCTTATGTCAATGATGTAGTTTGATGTAATTTTAGTAAATTTACATAAAATTCTTCTTCAGTATGATTTTCAAGCAAGCCTTTATTTGGAAATATATCATCATATAATTTACTAATATTTTTAAATCTATTAGGTAACATTTTGTTCAAGAGTTTAGCCGATATTTCTGTTCTCATGAGCATAGCAGGAGGTAATATGCCGATTTTGAAAAATCTCAATAATGCCTGTGCATTATATTTTATATGTTTATGTGAGCCATGAGGACAAGTGTTTGTATTGACCAAAGTTTTACATTCCAAGCAGTAAACAAATCTTGATATAACTTCTATATCTATATCTAAAGATTCATATTTGCTAAGTATTGATTTTATTTCATTTTTATCATAGTACATCCCGATACCAGCATGATTTTTCCCAATTATAAATTTACTGCATCCAAAATTATGTGCACAAATACAGTCTAATATCGCATCATTATACCCAGCAAATAAATAAGTGCTTTGAAAGGGAACAATTAAAACTCTGTTTTTGGGCAAGTAATTATCTATGGAATATTTTAACATTTCGTATCTCAAATCATAAGGCAAATCTTCATTGTGCGCTGGTTTGGATAAAAAGACAACAAGTAAATCGCTTCGCTCAAGCGTGATTCTAAGAAGTCTCTCATGTGCCCGATGAAATGGGTTAGCTTTTATCATAATAGCCGCAACACTTTTAGCACCAGTATCTTTAATAGCTTGTTTTATTTGATTTTGCACAATTTTTATATCTTGAGTTTCTATTTTGTAGTTTCCGTAGATTGAATATTTCCCGAGTCTTTTAAGGAAACTTCTCGTTGCCTCATTGCTTGTATCATAATTGCCAAATATTTGCTCTATTCTTCTTTTTCTGTTGACTTCAAAAAAACCATCTGCTGTTATTTGTCCTTTAATTTCTCCATCAACCACTATATCTATCTTTTCACCTTTTTTTGTAGTTTTTATAACTTCCTGATTTCTTTCTCCAGCAGGTGCTAGGATAAATGGAAATGGAAATGGCTTGCCTTTGTAACATCCAGTATTATCTACATCCAGTGCTTCCTCTTTATTCATAAGTTTATCTACAGGTTTAAAAATTCCTTCTTGAGCAAAAGAAAGTGTTGCCAAGGCTTGTTTGTCTAGGACTATCTGTCTATTTTTTCTTGTTGATTCCATATTTTTTCCTTTTTTCCCAAAGGCTCTTTCTTGAGATCCCTAGCTTTTTTGATAATTCCGTATCTGGAAATTTGTTTTGAAAATTTAATATAATATATTTTACATAATCATCTATAGATAAAATTTCGCCTTGGTTTAATATATTATTATTATTATTTACTTCAATGTAAAAAAATGGCGCATCTTCAGTTGTATCAGTTGTTGAGAAAAAAACTTGTCTTTTTTCTATTACGCTAAATATTTTCGTTTTTTCACTCTTTTTTAGTTTTTGTAATTCTGTTAGGTAAATTATCTCATCCATGGGAGTTCGCATAATCTGTTCTATTGAATTAGAACTTGTTAGAGAGATGAAAGTAAAAGATTTATTTGCAGTGTCACAATATTCAAAAACAAGAGCATCGGCCATCTTTTGTGAATTTGTTTTTATAATCGCAGGAAAGCGAATTTTGTTGTTAGTTTTTGGTAAATTTGCGCTTTCAAATGTATGTATGAGATAGTTCTTGTATGTTTCATTTTCCTTTTTTATAATATCAAAATCGTTTAAATGTTTTAGTTTCCTTAAAAGTTCTTCAATCATAAAAGGTTTTTGTATATAATCATTTGCCCCTGCTTTTATAGGGTTTGAAACTGTATCATTGCTAATGTACGAAATCATTAATATTATTATGCTAGATTTATGTTTTTCGATAACAGGATAAAAATTTTGTCCAGATATATTTGTGGAGAGTAAAACAGAGTCATATTTTTCATCCTTCATAGCATCACTTATTGTGGTAGCTATATCACAACGATATCCAATTGCTGTAAGTTTTGATGCAATACTCTGTGCTAGATAAATCTCATTTTCAACGATTAGTATATTCATGCATTAGTCCAATCTATGTATTTTAGTGTGGAAGTAGCGCTTACCGCCACTCCTTCCTTTCTTCCTATAAAGCCAAGTTTTTCAGTGGTAGTTGCTTTTACATTTATATGAATTGGCTTTACATGTAGAATATTTGCTAGAGTCTTTGACATTTCTTTTTTAAATTCTCCTAATTTTGGAGTTTCTGCTATTATCGTGATATCGCAATTTATTATCTCAAATCCCACTTTTGTTATAAATTCATATACTTTTTTTAACAGAACTTTTGAGTCAATTCCCTTAAACTTTTCATCACTAGGTGGAAAAAGCTCTCCAATATCTCCAGCACCAATTGCTCCAAGAAGTGAATCTATAAGTGCGTGAATAGCTACATCTCCATCAGAATGGGCCTTAAATCCTCTGTTCTCAAGAACTTTTACACCACAAAGCATCATAGGTTTTCCATCTTCAAATTCGTGAACATCAAAACCGTTTCCAACAAATACATTTTTTGTGGGCTTACCTAAACATTCTAAATCACTTAAATCACTCAAGTGAGTAAGTTTTTTTGCTTTTTTATCACCAAGAGTAAACGATACAATTCCACCTATTGCTTTTATGGCGCTACTGTCATCAGTATAAGCTACATCTGTTTGGAGTGCTTTTTTTAAAATATCTGTTTTTGATAATTGAGGAGTTTGGATGAGTTTTATTTTTTGTCTATCTATCGTTTCATCATCATAAACCACAGTATCAGTGACATTTAGATAAGGAACTACGATATCACTTTTACCTTTTTGCTCAAATAGTCGCTCCAGCATATCACTACTTATACAAGCTCTTGCAACATCGCTTACTAAAACAAAAGGAGTCTCTACATGTAAGAGTGCATTTTGTAAAGATTTTTGTCTGCTCTCTCCTCCTTGCGCAAAAGTGTATGAACTACTAAATCTTTTCATGTATTCCAGTTCATCTTTGTGACCTGTGACGATAATTTTATCAAATTTTGCTTTATGAGCTAGATTGTGCGTGGAAAAAAGCCAAAGTGGAATATCTCCGAAACGGAGCCATTGCTTTTTTACAATATGTTCAAATCTAGATGAATTTCCAGCTCCTAACATAATAAGAGACAAATCAGGCAATTTTTGTCCTTTTTCTTCAAAGTGTTACAATATTATACACTACGAAAGCTTTTTTTTATCTTTTTTGTGCTAAATTCCGACTATCCATATAATTTACAGAAGTTTTACTTCGTGCTTTAGATGCGATGAATTTTAAAAGGGCTTTGCTCTTTTGAAAGAAGACAGAAAA
>CAZYTB010000007.1:0-20034 GCA_964650375.1 uncultured Campylobacterales bacterium
CTTAAAAGTAACAAATTTGAACTCTTTTGGAGTGGTGTTTTCATAGGTTTTTTCTGGTTTTATTGGATATCTTTCAGTTTTGTTTATTATGATTTACCATACCTTATCCCATTTATTATTTTAGGCATAGGATTGATATATGGAATTATTTTTAGAATTATAGGAATATTTGAAAATAACATTTACATAAAGGCTATTTTAATATTTTCTCTTAGCTTTATTCACCCTTTTGGCTTTAATTGGCTAAAACCTGAACTAACTTTATTAGATAGTTATTTTAGCTCAAGTATATTTTCTTATATCTCGTTTTTAATTGCGATTGTCATACTGATAAAATTGAGAAATTGGTATAAATCTTTAGCCATAATATTTTTTATTCTAGCCTTATATCACACGCCAAATAAATCTGAAACAAATCCTCTACATGTGGATATATCTTCTCTACATGTGAATCAAAAAGAGAAGTGGAATCCTAAATACGAAAAAGACATAATAGACAAAAATTATGCTCTAATACAACAAGCTATAGCTAATAAATATGATTTGATTATACTGCCAGAGAGTGCTTTCCCCTTATATCTCAATATGGATGAAACCTACTTGGTTAAATTAAGAAAATTGTCTAAAAAAATTGATATCATAACTGGAGCACTCTCTTATCAAAATAAAAAAATATATAATTCTACCTATCTTTTTGAAAAAGGAAATTTTAAAATTGCCAACAAAGTTATTTTAGTTCCTTTTGGAGAGGAAATACCTCTTCCATCGTTTTTAAAAAAATTTATAAATCGTATATTTTTTAACTCTGCTGAAGATTTTGCAAATGCTAAAAAACCACAAAATTTTATGATAAAAGGTATAAAATTTAGAAATGCGATATGCTTTGAAGCAACAAAGGACAAGCTTTATGAAGGTAATCCAAAATATATGGTAGCCATAAGCAATAATGCATGGTTTACGCCATCTATTGAGCCGACCTTGCAACATCTGCTCTTAAGATTTTATGCAAAAAAATACAACATTATAATTTACCATAGTGCAAATTCCGGAATAAGTGGAATTATAAGACCATAAAAATCAAATATTGGTCTTTTTATCACTTGATAAGATAATCCTGTGTTTATACATATCAGCTTTTATGAGTATATGAGAGTATTCTAGAGGATTATTATCTTTGTCAAAAGATAATCTGTGCAGAGATAAAAGAGGCGAATTTCTTTCTATATTTAATTTTTCGGCTTCCTCTTTTGTTGCGGCCTTTGCTTCGACTGTCTCCTGCGCACTATAAAATTCTATCCCATACTCCTCTTTTAAAAAGGTATATAATGATTCCATATTAAATTTTTCTTCTAGATTTGGAACTTTTTTTACATCTAAATAATTTAGCATCAAAGCAAATGAAACATTATCTAACATTCTAAATCTTTTTACACACAACAAAGATGTACAGTTTAATAAATCCTTCACATAGTGTTCGTTTCTAATGATTTCGAATTCTATTGATTTTGTTTTTAGAATATGATTTTGTTTTGATAATCTTTGCGTTAAAGATCCTATAGAATTGGCTTCATAAAGAATTTTCTGCTCTTTAATAAATGTGCCTCGACCTTGTTTTTTTATAACAATATCTTCTCTCTCAAGTATTTCAATTGCTTTTCTAACAGTTATCCTGCTTACTTTGTATTTTTTTTCTAATTGACCTTCTGAGGGTATAATATCGCCTGTTTTATAGTTACTTCTGATATCTTTTAACAATTCATCTTTCAACTGCACATATAAAGGCATACCATTTTTAATAAACAAGAATTAAATCCTTTTGGTCTTTATCAATTAAAGCATCTTACATTATTCAAATTTAAATAGTCCTTAAAATAATTTTAAATACAAAAATAGCGTCAACACTCTTTTATTTAATTTTAAATAGAGTAAAATTGCATACAAATATGATAAATTAATGGGGAAACAACTATGGATTTAGCCATAAAAGCAATATTTGGAGCAATTACAGTACTTATCGTTCAACTATTTGCACAAAGTAAGAGTTTTTATATAGCCGGACTCGCTCCTCTCTTTCCTGCATTTGCCTTAATTTCATATTATATTGTAGGAACCCAGCGCAATACATCAGATCTTCGAGAAACTATTTTATTTAGTATCTTTTCTCTTGTTCCATATCTTTTGTATTTGATTTCTTTGTATTTTCTAGTTGGGAAATATAAATTAGTAACTTCACTTATGGGTGCGACCATAGTTTGGTTCATTTTTGCCGGTATCCTTATAATGATATGGGATAAAATTGGAAACATATAGTGAAAATTTTATAAAAAAAATATATCCTCTAAGTTCTTTTAGTAAGAGTTCTCTCCACTGCATCTTTCCATCCAGCATAAAGTTTATTTCTCTTCTCTTGGAACATATTTGGAATAAAGCGTTTTTCTAAAATCCAATTTTTTGCAAATTCATCTTTTTCTGGATAAAATCCTACATGCATACCAGCTAGCCATGCAACTCCTAATGCAGTTGTTTCGAGGATTTCAGGTCTGTCAACCATGGTTCCTAAAATGTCAGCCAAAAATTGTATAGTCCAATCAGATGCAGACATACCTCCATCTACTCGTAAAATAGGTTTTTTATTTTCTTTATCATCATAAGACCAATCTGCATACATAGCATCTAGTAAATCCTTAGTTTGATAACCTACACTTTCAAGTGCTGCTTTAGAAAATTCTGCAGGTCCTGAGTTTCTAGTAAGTCCAAAAATTGCACCTCTGCACAAAGTATCCCAATAAGGTGCACCTAAACCAGTAAAAGCGGGAACAATATACAATTGCTGTTCTTTATCAGCACTAAGAGCTAGAATTCCAGTTTCCTTAGCATTTTTAATAATTTTAAGGCCATCTCGCAGCCATTGAACTACGGCACCAGCCACAAAAATAGAACCTTCTAGAGCATATGTTGTTTCACCTTTAAGCTGATAAGCAATAGTGCTCAATAACCTGTGTTTTGATAAGACCATATTTTCACCAGTATTCAGCAAAGCAAAACATCCTGTTCCATAAGTTGATTTTAACATGCCAGGCTCAAAACAAGCTTGTCCAACGGTAGCTGCTTGTTGATCTCCAGCAACTCCACAAATAGGAATTTTTATTCCAAATATATCGGTTTTTGTAAAACCAAAATCATCTGCACAATTTTTTACATCTGGTAACATTTTCATGGGAATTTCCAAAAGTGCACAAATTTCTTCATCCCAGTTTCCAGTTTTTATATTGTAAAGCATCGTCCGTGCAGCATTTGTGGCATCGGTAACATGATTTTTCCCATCTGTTAATTTCCAGATTAAAAACGAATCAACTGTACCAAACAACAAATCACCATTGTTGGCTTTTTCTCTCGCACCTTCAACATTGTCAAGTATCCATTTAAGTTTTGTAGCAGAAAAATACGGGTCAAGCAACAAACCAGTCTTTTGCCTTATCATGGGCTCCAAACCTTTATCCTTTAGTTTATCACATAAAACAGAAGCTCGTCTATCTTGCCATACTATCGCATTATAAATTGCTTTACCTGTTTTTTTATCCCAAACTATTGTTGTTTCTCTCTGATTTGTTATGCCAATCGATACTATATCTTTTGCATTAGCATTCATTTTAGCTATCACATCTTTACATGTAGAGATAACTGTATTGTAGATATCATGGGTATCGTGTTCAACCCAGCCTGAAAAAGGAAAATGTTGCGGAAATTCTTCTTGGGAGATAGCTTCAATTTTCATATTTTTGTTAAATAATATTGCGCGACTTGAAGTAGTACCTTGGTCAATAGATAAAATATACTTCATCTGTTTTAGTCCTTTTTAGTTCTATATAAAGATGGGAAACCCCATCTTTATATATTAGCGTAAACTCTATTTAGCCCATGATTTAATTAATTCATCATAAGGAATAGTTATTGGTTTTGGTTTTTCATTAGCTAACTTAGGTTTAGGAGCACCTGGTTGAGCTAACCAATATGCTGCACCTTTTGCTTTGCCAATCCTAGGACCAATATCACCTTGAGCACCCGATCTTTCAATTCTTTTCATAATTTTTTCTTGAGCTGTGCAAAGTGAGTTTAATGCTTGTTGCGGAGTTTTAGCGCCAGATGCCGCGTCACCGATATTTTGCCACCAAAGAGGTGCTAGTTTTGGATAATCTGGTACATTAACTCCTGTTGGAGTCCATGCAACTCTTGCAGGTGAGCGATAAAATTCTATTAATCCTCCAAGTTTTGGAGCTCTTTTGGTAAATGATTTATCATTTATTGTAGATTTTCTAATGAAAGTAAGTCCAACTTGAGATTTCTTGACATCAACTGTTTTTGAAGTAACAAATTGTGCATACAACCAAGCAGCTTTTGCTCTTTTTACAGGTGTAGATTTAAGCAGTGTCCAAGAACCACAATCTTGATAACCGACTTTCATGCCCTTTGACCAATATGCTCCATGTGGCGATGGTGCCATTCTCCATTTTGGTGTTCCATCTGCATTAACCACAGGAAGGCCTTTTTTTACCATATCAGCTGTAAAGGCTGTGTACCAAAATATTTGTTGGGCAATTTGTCCTTGTGCGGGAACAGGACCAGCTTCTGAGAAAACCATACCGGCTGCATTTGGTGGTGCATATTTATACAACCAATCTATGTATTTTTCAACCGCATATACTGCAGCTGGGCTATTTGTTGCTCCACCACGAGCCATACAAGAGCCTACAGGTTGAAATTTTTTATTTACTCTGATTCCCCATTCATCAACTGGAAGACCATTTGGCTCACCTTTGTCACCCATACCAGCCATTGACATCCAAGCATCTGTAAATCTCCAGCCTAAAGATGGATCTTTTTTACCATAATCCATATGACCATAAACTTTTTTACCATCAATCACACGACCTGTAAAAAATTTTGCTATGTCTTCATAAGCTGACCAGTTCACTGGAACACCTAAGGTATAACCAAATTGTTTTTTAAAATCTGCCATGATTTTTTTATTGGTAAACCAATCTTCTCTAAACCAATAAAGATTGGCAAATTGTTGGTCTGGTAATTGATATATTTTGCCATCAGGTCCTGTTGTGAAAGAAATTCCAATAAAGTCTTTGATATCTAAACCTGGATTTGTAACATCTTTACCTTCACCTTTCATCCAATCAGTTAAATTACGAACTTCTTTATATCTCCAGTGTGTACCTATAAGATCAGAATCATTGACATATGCATCATAGATATTTCGCCCTGTTTGCATCTGAGTTTGCAATTTTTCTATTACATCGCCTTCTCCGATATAATTTTGAATTACTTTAATCCCAGTAATATCATAAAATGCTTTTGTAAGAACTTTGCTCTCATAAATATGTGTTGTAAGTGTTTCAGAAACTGTTCTTATCGTCATTCCCTTATATGGTTTCGCAGCTTTTTTAAACCATTCAAGCTCTTTTCTTTGCTGAGCTTTAGTTAATGAAGATGGTTGAAACTCATTAATCCACTTACCAATCATATCTGTAGCTGAAAAAGCCGCAGAACTCATGCCCACCAGCATAGCAATAGCTAATGCACCCGTCTTAACTTTAAAATTAATCATTTTTTCTCCTTTTTAGGATTGATTAAATTTTACACCCAACGAAAAACCGCTAAAGCATAAAAAAAACAGACTGCCAAACCTCCATAAATTGGAGCACCAAATATTCCAAGCCATGCTATGCAAATAAAAGCAGAACCCAAAAGGCTAAGAAATAATCGGTCTCCCCGCGTCGTTTCAATTTTTAAAATACCAACTCTTGGCATCTCTGGCTTTTTAAGCGCCCAAATTGTCATGATTAAAAGCAAAACAAATATAACAATGAAAAATATTACAGTTGCTTTAGTCCAGGCCATCCATGATAAATCCATCATATATCTCCTTAAACTCGACCTAGGGCAAAACCCTTGGCGATATGATTTCTTACAAAATAAATAACCAAAACTCCTGGAACAATTGTCAAGATTCCAGCTGCTGCTAGTACTCCCCAGTCAATTCCTGTGGCTGAAACCGTACGAGTCATGGTGGCTCCAATTGATTTTGCATTTACAGATGTTAGAGTCCTGCTTAAAAGCAACTCTACCCAAGAAAACATAAAACAAAAAAATGCTGTAACTCCAATACCAGAAGCAATTAATGGCATAAATATTTTTCTAAAAAATTTAAAAAAACTATACCCGTCTATGTATGCTGTCTCATCAATCTCTTTTGGAATACCTCTCATAAACCCTTCCAGTATCCATACTGACAAAGGAACATTAAACAGCGTGTGAGCAAGTGCCACGGCCCAATATGTATCAAATAAACCGATGCTGGAATATAGTTGAAAAAATGGCAATGCAAAAACTGCAGGAGGTGCCATCCTGTTTGTCAACAACCAAAAAAATAGATGTTTATCTCCTAAAAAAGTATAACGACTAAAGGCATAAGCAGCAGGAAGTGCAACTGCTAAAGAAATAACTGTATTTATTGTTACATAAGCCATTGAATTTATGTATCCCCAATACCAAGAGGGATCTGTAAAAATAGTCATATAGTTGTGAAATGTTAAATTATTTGGAAAAAATGAAAAAGTACTCAAAATTTCTACATTTGTTTTTAAGCTCATATTTAACAACCAGTATATAGGTAACATTAGAAAAATAATATATAAAATCATAATAATGGGAGATTTGTTGAATGCAATACCCTTTTTAACTCTAGTCATTACATCGTCTCCTTTTTATCTATATGGGTCATAACAGTAAAAAAGATCCAAGAAATTACCAGTATAACCAAGAAATACATAAGTGAATATGCTGATGCTGGACCTAAATCAAATTGGCCAAGTGCCATATTTACAAGATCAATTGATAAGAATGTAGTAGAATTGCCAGGACCTCCACCCGTTAATACAAAAGGTTCTGTATAAATCATAAAACTATCCATAAAACGCAATAAAATAGCGATTAACAATACACCACTCATTTTTGGCAACTCAATATATCTAAACACGCTCCATCTTGAAGCTTGATCAATTTTTGCAGCTTGATAATAAGCATCAGGAATTGATTGAAGTCCTGCATAACAAAGCAAAACAACAAGTGAAGTCCAATGCCATACATCCATAACAATAATCGTAATCCAAGCAGATAAAATATCTTGTGCATAATTATAATCAATACCCAAAAATGCTAAAGTATGTCCTAATAGACCTATATCTTTTCGACCAAAAATCTGCCAAATTGTACCAACAACATTCCAAGGTATTAGTAAAGGAAGAGAAATTACTACCAGGCAAACAGAAGCCCAAAAACCTTTTTTTGGCATATGAAGCGCTATAAAAATTCCCAATGGTATCTCTATTAGTAAGATAATAGCGGTAAACAGAGCTTGCCTTGCAAGGGCAGCGTGCATTCTTTGTGAGTGAATAATTTGATCAAACCAATCAAGCCCTACCCAAGAAAACACATTATTGCCAAAAGTATCTTGGACGGAATAATTAATTACTGTCATCAACGGAATAACAGCTGAAAAAGCTACCAATAAAAAAACTGGCAACACAAAAAACCATGCTTTTTGATTTACAGTTTTATTCATAATATTTTTCTCCTTCTACTAGCCAACCATCTTGATAAATATAAGCATGGTCTAAATCAAAATTTATATATTTCATTTTTTCTGTAATAGATATGTCTTCAGGTACAATTATGTTAATGTTGCTGTTATTATATTTTGCTCTTACTATTTTGTGATAGCCTATATCTTCTGTACGACTGATTTCTACCTCCAAATCTCCACCTTTTTCACTCAAAGAGAGAAATTCTGGTCTTATACCTAATTCTATTTTACCTGATAAGTTTTTATATTTTGACTTGAGTTTTATTTGCACTTCTTTTAGTTTTGCTATATTTCCTAAGATATCTACATCAAAAATATTCATGCCAGGCGATCCTATAAAATAACCAACAAAAGTATGTGCAGGTTTTTCAAATAGCTCTTCTGGAGAGCCCACTTGAACAACAATTCCTTGATTCATAACAACAACTTTATCTGCAAAAGTTAAAGCCTCCGTCTGATCATGCGTCACAAATATCATAGTATGAGCAAACTTATCGTGTAAAGCTTTTAATTGAGTTCGAAGTTCCCATTTTACATGTGGATCAATCACAGTTAGCGGTTCATCTAATAAAATAGCGTTAACATCTTCTCTTACCATGCCTCTGCCCAAACTTATTTTTTGTTTAGCATCAGCACTCAAACCACTAGCTTTTTTATCTAAAATATCTTCCATATTTATAGATTTAGCAATTATTTCTACTCGTTTTTTTATATATGCAGGTTTCGCACCTCGATTACGCAAAGGAAATGCTAAATTATTTCTGACGGTCATCGTGTCGTAAACAACTGGAAATTGAAAAACTTGTGCTATATTTCTATCAACTGTGCTCTCATATGTAACATCCTTATCATCAAAAAAAATATGACCTTGTGAAGGTGTTAATATTCCTGAAATAATATTTAGTAAAGTTGATTTTCCACACCCAGAAGGTCCAAGTAGCGCGTAAGCTGCTCCGTCTTCCCATTCAAGATTTATTTCTTGCAAAGCATAATCTTCTTTAGATTTTGGATTTGGTATATAAGAATGTGCCAAATTTGAAAGTGTTATTTTTGCCATTCTAATTTTCCTTATAATTATAGACTGAAGAAAATGCTGGTTCCACTAAAGGCCCTTCTTTTTCGAAGACAAAGATATGTCTTGTATCTAAATAAATATCTATATTAGAGTCAAACTTTAACTTGTGGATGCCATTAACCAAGCCTATCCAGTGATTATTATCATGTGTTATATGTAAATAAGTTTCCGAACCAGTAATCTCAGTAACATTCAAATGCACTGGTATTTTGATAGCTTGCGGAGTATATTTTTTTATATCGAGATAATTTGGTCTGAATCCTGCCAAGTAATTTCCGTCTTGTAGTTTCACTAGTGAATTAGTTGCTAACTCTTTTTCGCCATCGCCAAAGAATATATAATCGCCTTCTTTTTTCATTTTGAAAAAATTCATAGATGGATTAGAAAACACTTTAGCAGTTGTTGCACTATTTGGAAAATGATATACATGTGGGCTTTTACCAAACTGTGTAATTTTCCCCTCCCACATTGTGGCCACATTTCCACCTAACAACAAAGCTTCTTCTGGCTCAGTTGTCGCATATACAAAAATTGCACCTGATTCTTCAAATATTTTTGGTATTTCTTCTCTTAACTCTTCTCTTAATTTATAATCCAAATTTGCCAAAGGTTCATCTAATAAAACAAGACCTGAACCTTTTACTAATGCTCTTGCCAATGCACATCTTTGTTGTTGACCGCCTGAGAGTTCTAGCGGTTTTTTTTGAAGCTCACTTGTCAAATGCATAAGAGTCGCAGTTTTTTGAACAGCATCATCTATTTCCTCTTTTGATTTCTTCATAAGCCGTAGAGGTGAAGCTATATTGTCATATACACTCATGGAGGGATAATTTATAAATTGCTGATAAACCATGGCAATTTTGCGGTCTTGTACTCTTACGCCAGTTACATCTTTATCGTTCCACAGAATTTTCCCTGATGTTGGCTTATCTAAACCAGCCATGATTCTCATTAATGTTGTTTTTCCAGATAATGTTCTACCAAGAAGAACATTCATAGTCCCTTTTTCTAATGTTAAATTTGTATTATAAATGTGCATTTTACCATTGATGCGCATAGATATATTGTCAAGTTGTAACGACATTCAAGCCCTCCATTTCAACTTTTCTACAAGGAGCATATCACTCAAAACTTAAAAATTCATTTTAATACAAAGAGTAATTTTTTTTTCAAGATGACATTTAAGCAACAAAGATGTGTTTTATGTCTTGGTTATTTATACAAATTATTAAGATTTTACTATAATAAGCCCTACTTATAGGCTATATGAGATATTTGATATGTGTTTTGATAAAACTTATGTGAGAAAATATATACATAAAGACAATATGAACAAAAAGCCAAATAGTTACAAAAAGTGACATTATTAAAAAATTTCACTATAATATAAAAGTTAAACAAGGCTTTAGTTTTATAATATTTGGACTCTTCAAGAATCCTATATTTTTTCTACTAAAGCCTGAAAATTACATTTGAGATTTATTTTAAAGCTTCAAAAATCTCTAAAGAATCTAGTTTTTCCCAAGGATAATCGCTCTGCCCCACTTGACCTCTTGCTGCAACATCTGCATATAAAAACGTATCTGAACCAGGCTTATCTAATCCAAATTTTTCAATAATCCAGCGAGGAGTCAAGCTAAATGTTTCTAATACAAATTTTGAAAGTACATCATCATTTACACTTGTGTAAGTTCCAAGAGTATCCACGCTTATTGAAACTGGTTTTACTACACCAATTGCATAAGAGAGTTGGACTGAACATTTTTTGGCTAAACCACTTGCTACTATATGTTTTGCTATCCATCTTCCTGCGTAAAGTCCGCTTCTATCAACTTTTGTATAGTCTTTACTAGATTGTGCCCCTCCTCCAATTGGAGAGTATCCGCCAAAACTATCAACTATCAGTTTTCGCCCTGTCAACCCTGAGTCATAAAGTGGGCTATGATTTACATATCTTCCTGTTGGATTTATATAGATGATCGTATTTTCTGGATCATAAAGTTTAGGAGGAAGTCCCGTATCATCAATTAATCCTTTGATTAATTCTTTCACTTCTTCGATTGACATATCTTCTACTGAGGGAGCTGATACCACTATAGTATGAATTTTTTGAGGGCGACAATTTTCAAAGTTTTCTTTTGTTCCATAATCTATCGTAACTTGAGTTTTTATGTCAACTCCTAACTTGTGGTTATGGTTGAGGGCATAATTATAGACTTTATTGCAAAGCATTCTAGCGTAAGTTATGGCTGAGGGCATAAAATCTGCTGTTTCACTAGAGGCAAAACCGAACATGATTCCTTGATCTCCCGCACCAATCTCACCATTTTTTTGATCAACTCCTTGGTTGATATCTGGTGATTGTTGGTTTAACAATACTTGCACTTTTACATCATCTGGATATAGGCATTGCTTTCTTGTAAAAGCAGATTTTCCGTCATAGCCTATTTTTATAAGAGCTTTTTTAACTATCTCTTCATAGTCTTTTGTTTTGAAGTTTGCACTTGTAGCAACTTCACCACCGATAATCACATGTTTGCCAGCTACAAAAACTTCACTAGCAACTCTTGAGTTGGAATCCGCAATTATCAAAGCATCTACGATGCTATCAGCGATAATATCTGCACATTTATCTGGGTGTCCAGGGCTTACAACTTCACTTGTAAATAAGTATTGAGGTTTGTTTTCCATCTTTGTTTTCCATTTCTTTGTTTTCCATAAAAGATATTACTCTCTTAATTGTTTTCCATCCTTTTGTTGTCCATTTTTGTTTTCCGTTATGAGGTGAAAAATTAAAAATAAAATTAAAAAGTTTGAATTGAGGCATTTTGCCCACCTATATTTGCTACATGTACGCGAAAAATGAATTATACAATTTTTTTATAAATATAGGATAAATTGTCTAATCTATACATCTCGTCAACTTTATAGTAAGAATAGCACCAAATTCTGAATTTTTTACATCAATATATCCATGCATATTTTCTTCTATAATAATTTTGCTCATATAAAGTCCTATTCCCGTTCCTTGTTTTGCATGTTTTGTTGTAAAATATGGTTCAAATATTCGCTCCATCACTTCTTTTTTGATGCCACCTCCATTATCTTCTATCTTCACAAGAGCATATTTATTTCCTTTTTTTAATGTCAATTTGATGTATGGATTTTTGGTATTTCGCTCTACTAACACATCTTTTGCATTGGATAAAATATTTAAAATAGCTTGTGAAAATTCTCTTGGATATCCAAAAACTTCGCAATCTTCTTCTATGTCTATCTTAAAATCAATATTATTATATTTTAATGATGATTCTATTATATAGCTAGCTTTTCTACATTCTTCTTGAAGACTAAATTTTGATTTTTCTTTGGAGGGCTTGAAAAAATTTTGAAAATCGCTTATAGTGTTTGACATATGTGTAAGTATGATATCACACTCATCTATACTTTTTTCAAAATCCTCATCACTCAAATCATCATGTTCTTTCTTTACCTGCATATTCATCAAAACTGCATTTATCTCGCTAAGTGGTTGTCTCCATTGATGAGCGATATTGCCTATCATATTTCCCATAGAAGCCAGCTTGCTTTGCTGGATGAGAAGTTGTTCCTGCTTGGTTCTTTCGTTTATTTCTGTAACTATTCTATCTTCTAGGTTATTAAGCATTTTGTTCATAACTTCTTTTAGTTTGTTTAATTCGCCGGAATTTGCAGATTCTTCTAATCTTCTATCTAAATTTCCTTTTTTAAGATCACTCAAAATACCAGTAGCGTTTTCTATCAGTCTTATATCTTTTTTTAGATTTTTTCTCAGAACTTCCACATTTTTATTTATTATTTTTGCCATTTCACCAAATTCATCTGTGTTTTTTAACTCTATTTTTATTTTTTCATCTTTATCAATTTTTCTTCCTAATAAATCGAAAAATCTACTAAGACCAAGTTGCACACTTTCCATAGAAAATACTATGCTCTTGGCAATCAAAAAGCCAAAAAGCAAGGTTAAAACTATAACTGTTATAACACCTGTTATGATAATTTTTTGTTTTTTTGAGAAACTCAATTTTGCCTTTTGAAATGTTTTATATGAATTTTCAAGTTGGGCTGTTTGGAGTTTTTTTAGCTTGGATATCAAAATATAAAACTGTTTTCTCTCAACACTTTTAGTATGTAAAAAACCGCCTGTTTTATAATTTTGTTTTATATGTCCATCTGTCAAATAAACAAATCTTTTATAATTTTTATATCCATTTTTTACGAAGATAAGCTGTTTATAATTTTCCCAAATATCTTTTATATTGTTACCTAGTGCACTAAAAGAGTAATCCAGCGCTTCAACCATCGGAGTTAAGCTAATAGCAATATTTCTTTTATAATCCCCATCCGGTGCCGCCGCTAACGAAAGAGTTGCCTCTCTTAATTTGAAAAGCGGGATTATAAAATTTTGTTGTATATTTTGTACTTTTTTTGAGTCTTTGAAAACATCTTTTACTCTTGCTAGCCCATCTTCTAAAATATTTTGGGCCAACAAGGACATCAAGACAATGGCTGCAACTCCAAGAAGAGCCATAAGAAGAAATTTATATCTTATCTTAAGATATTTTATCATTAAGTTTATATCCGATGCCGGAGAGATTTTTTATATAATCTTTCGGGAATTTATTTCTTATATTTCTCACTAACGACTTCAAGGCATCATCACTCATAATCTCATCTTGCCAGATATAATTTTGCAACTCTGCATAGGTCACGATTCTGTGTCTATTTTGAATCAGCAGTTCAAATAATGCTATCTCTTTTTTGCTTAATTTTATCATCTCGTCTTTACATGTAAGCATTTTATTGTCAAAATCATAGCTATATCCTTGTGGCAGCTCTTTATACAAGGCATGGTTTTTAGAGATAACAGATAAACATTTTTTAAGTGAGTTTTTTAAATCTTTTAAATTAATTGGCTTCGTGATATATTGTTCCAAATGCAAGTCAACAACACGCAAAAGATACTCTTTGTCTGTATGAGCAGTAATCATAACTATTGGAGTCATACTATCTTTTTTTCTAATAGTTCTTACAAGCTCTATTCCATCCATTTTTGGCATCATAATATCTGTGAAAATTATATCAGGCTTATATTCGTGATATAATTTCAATGCAATCTCACCATTTTGGGATTGTATAACATCTTTCACATAATATCTAAGGGAATCAGAAATCTTCTCCCTGATTCCCTCTTCATCTTCTGCATAAAGAATAGTTAGTGTTTTAAGTTTCTCTAATAATATCTTATCCATCACACATCCTAATAGAGAATTTTACTATCTTTTTTCTTTATTATGCTAATTACTCTGTTTGAGTATTCCATCTTTTGCAAAAGCTCTTAAAAATCTTAAAATCAATGTATTTTGAGCTTTTGTTGTTTTCGCTTTAAATTTCATGCTTCCAAAAAAAACGGCCCAATTTCGCATACTATGGGCATCAAGGATTTTTGCATGATGACATTTTGTACATTTATCATAAAAAAGATCAGAATTTGCCGCCCATGCCTCTTCCATATCATCTGTTACAGATTTTTTAGGAACAAATGCTACTAGTGCTCCTTTTTCACCTGAAATATTTATAAGATTTGGATTTTTTGTCGTTGCGAGCAAAAGCTTTAAATTTTTAGTAGCGTATAGCTTTTGTTTATCTTTTTTGCCAACATAACCGCTCATCTTAATTTTTACCATATCTCCTTTAGTGGAGATAACCTCCACCGGCACTCCACCGTATAGTGTGACTTTTTGATTTTTAAGAGGGAGCTTCACTCCTTTTTCTATGTAAATATATGATGTAGCCTGTAAGCTAATCGCAAATATGCAGGCTATTAAAATACTCATAAAAATTTTCATTTTAGCTCCCTTTTTAAGTTATACATTTGTAGTTTTTGGCATTAAGTGTGCTTGGTTTGGAACAATCTCACCTTCTGCTTTTTTTATAGCTACCAAAACCGTATTTGCCGTACAAGATTGTGATGCATGTGATGTTGGTCTTGAGGATGTCAATACATTAGCCAAACCACTATTGCCTCTACTGTCATCAACTAAAGGGTTTTCAGGGCTATACCAAGCACCCTCTTCTATAGCTACAACACCTTCTCTTATATCTTTAGTGACAACAGCTCCCACCAAAAGTCTTCCACGACTATTATAAACTTCTACCAAATCTCCATTTGTAACACCATATTTTTTAGCATCAACCGGATTTATCCTTATAGGTTCTCTTCCTTTGATTTTATATAAATCCGCTATCCATGTATTGTCTAGTTGATTATGCTTTCTATATGTAGCATGTGGAGATAGCAAGTGAAGTGGGTATTTCTCTGTTAGCTTACTTCCTAACCATTCTGTCGGTTCAAACCAAGTGACATGTCCTTTAAAATCATCATATCCAAAATTTGCAAATTTTTTAGAAAAAATTTGGATCTTTCCGCTCACAGTTTTAAGAGGATTTTTTATCGGATTTTTTCTAAAATCTCCTTGTCTAACATATTCATATGCCTCTTTTGGAATTTTATATTGAACTGAACCTTTTTCCCAAAATTTCTCAAAGCTGATTGTTTTTGCAGCATCTGAACTCGCATAAAATTCTTTAATATGCTCCATCACCGTTTTTCCGTCGGTAAATTTTTTATACTGTTTTTCTCCAAACTCTTTAGCCAAAAGTGAATATATCTCATAATCATCTTTGGCTTCAAAAGGGTTATCGACCACTTTTTTCATAGCATATACCCTATCGCCCGAGTAACTTCCACTAAGCAAGCTAATATCATCTCTTTCTAAAATATTTGTAGCCGGTAGTACGATATCTGCCATCTTTGCAGTTGGTGTCCACCAAGGCTCTTGAACTATAAGAGTATCTAGTCTTCTTAAGCCTTTTATCAATTCATTTATGTCTTGTTGATGACCAACATTATTTGCACCTGCTACATACATGAGTTCAATGTGTGGCAATTCCAATTTATCGCCCATAAAATCAATTTTTCTTCCCGGGTGCAGTAAAGTTTCATTGATTCTTGATGCAGGAATGATTGCTTTAACTCTGTTTCTTCCTTGTGAAAACCCTCCGGGACCTGTTTTGCCTGCACTTGCTTGTCCTCCACCGCCATAGTGTAGTGAAAAACCAAATCCTCCACCGGGAAGCCCGACTTGTCCTATCATGGAAGCTAGAGTAATTATACCCCATTGAACCTGCTCACCGTGTTGAGCTCTTTGCATCGCCCAGTTTCCGGCTATTAGAGTTCTGTGAGATACAAACAAATCCGCTAACTCTTTGATTTTAGAAGCAGGAACTTCTGTTATCTTGGCTGCCCATTCCGGAGTTTTTGGGATGCCATCGGTTTTACCCATAAGATATGGTACAAACTTATCAAAACCATCAGTATACTTTTCGATAAAAGCTTTATCGTATTTTTTTGTAGCATAAAGATGATTCATCATACCAAGCATCATCGCTACATCAGTATTTGGGCGGATATAAATACATTCGGCATCAAACATTTTTGCAGTTTCTGTCTTGATAGGATCAATTGATATAAATTTCATACCTGATTTTTTATATTTTAGAAAATAATCGTCATTTTTACGATTAGCGACAGCAAAATCTATCTTATTTGTTTTAAATAAATCAGCTCCCCACATAACATACACTTGAGTATTGGGAAGTATCTGTTCATGCGCAGTCTGAAGCGAATATACTTCTATATCGCCAACAATCTCAGGGTTTGTACGAAGTGCTGCACCTGCACTATAATCCCCATCAGTATTTACGGAGCCACCCTTAACTGTGTTGAAAAATCTACCAGCCAGTGTCGGACAATAATTTACGAGTCCAGGATGTGCCCATCCATCTGTTGTGCCATTATAGATATTATCTCGTTTGGTTTCTTTTAGTTTCTTAGCCACTAATTTTAGCGCTTTATCCCAACTAACTCTTACAAATTCTTCTTTGCCTCTAAGAGCTTTGTTGTTAGCTTTTCCCTCTAAGAAAGATTTTCTAACATAAGGATATTTTACACGAGAATTTGAATAATTCCTATCAACCAAAGCTTTCATCATGCCCGGCCTGCTGTCTTTTCCTTGTACAGTATTATATTTATCATTCCAACTCCATACTGGCATCTTGCCCGGACTACTATCTTTTTCTTGTGCCTCCAAGCCTATAATTTTGCCATCTTGAACATAGGCATAAAATGCACCAAAATGACTAGCACTTGGAATTTTTTTAACTGCTGAAAACAATTCTGTAGCACCAACCGAACTAGCACTCAAAGCTACTGTAGCAGCAACACTTCCTTGTAAAAACTTTCTTCTTGTAATACTCATTTCATCTCCTTTGCGATATTTTATTAAAGAAAGTATAAAATAAAAAAGAGGCTAAAAAGAGGCTTATTATATATTTTCTATCAATATTTATAGAATAGTGCTAAACTTAAACTTACATATATATACGAAGGAGACATAATGAAAATATATATTTCACATGTTTTATTAATTTTATTAAATATTTCTATTTTTTCTGGTTGTGCACAAAAGATAAATCCTAGCAGTATAAATGATGCCATAATACCTATTGATACTAGAGATATTAGTACTTTTTTATCATCAAAAAAATATAGTACCTACGATGAAAAACAGGGTAAAATCACTATATATTATTTTAAAAATAAAGATGGTATCTTAAAAGAAAGTAGTACAACAGAATATATCCCAACAGATTATCCTGACCAACTTTATAGCCCATTTTCAGGTGTAACTCTTACTTTGAGAATATTAACAAATAATAAAGTAAAAACTCTTGAAGCGGCTTTAGAAAATGAGGTTAAAAAAAATTACTTTGTACGCCTTTTTAAAAATAAAGATGAATTTCTTATAGGAAATAATTTTGCATTTGAAATACAAGTTGCTATCAGAGAATTTAATGATAGAATGCAAAGACAAGAAAATGACCATTCTATGTTTCCTTTCCATCATTTTTTCTTTTGATATCTATATCCGCATCTAGTTGAATATCTTCTTTAGCAATAAAAAGTGCAAAGTTCATATATTCAAAACGGGGATCATCTAATAAGTCACCGACATAACCTTCATTCATAGTTCCAAACAATTTCATTGGCATAAAAAGAGACCATTGCTACTGTGCAATGGTCTCTTAATCTCAAGCATCATATCTCGGATTCGTTTAACTTTAAACGATCTAGTACTATCTGACCATGTGGCATTATCAGCGACTTTATATTTGAGAAGTTGATATATCAAAGATGAAATAAAAGCTGAGAGGACACCAGTTGCTGGATCAATAGCGATGATTGCCCCTAGACAGACAATGACACCAGATAATGATATCCACTTATTATATTTGTGAAGTTTTGGTCTAAATGATGGACTTTGTGCATGTGCCCCGTAAAGGGCTAGAATTACTATTTGATTTCTCTGCAAAAAAATCAATCATAGGCATAAGGCCATCTTTTCCCATCGCGCTGAGTATCCTAGGCGCCCCTAAAAATGAAGCTAGTGTAGATGATATGGCGGTGGCAAAGGTTCCAGCTATAACCAACCATAAAATCCATGCCATATGTTCAAATGCATGCACATCTCCTTGTAATATTTTTTGCGGATACACAGAAGCAAGCATGAGAGCTACCGCTAAATAGATTACAAAAGAGAGTCCTACCCGCCCAGATAGTACCTCTTATGATGCTTTATTGTGGTTTTTCTAGGTCACCAGACATATTTACTCCTTGTGTAAAACCAGTGATAGCAGGAAAAAATACAGCAAAGAGATACCAAAACCCAGGAGAATTAACACTAGGCTTCCATGATGCCATAAAAGTTGAGATATTTGCCTTCATAGAAGCACCTACAAAAAAAGATAAAATAGCAAGAACTAAAATAGCCATGACAAAATACTGCATTTTTGTAGAAAAATCTGCACCTAGCCAAGCTACAGAAAAAAGCAAGATAGCAATTATTGCTACCATCCACTGCACACTATGCAAACCAAAAGGTGGCAACACTATAGCAATCACCTCAGCAGCACCAATACAGTAAAAACCAATAGAAACAGAAACTGCAAAAAAAAGGATTATATCAATCACATCTTTAACCTTTTTTGTTAATTTACCGAAAAAGATCTTAAATAATATTTTACAAAAATCTTACTTAAGGTCTTGACTTTTTTTAAAAAAAAAGTTATTATACTTATATATTGAGTCTAATCATATAAAGTTTATTTACAGGAGGTGACTAAATGAAATACTATAAAAATACGGAAGGCAGTGAAAGAATCACTTGTTTATTGTGTCAGCATTATTGTAAAATGAAAGAAGGTCAAGTAGGTATCTGTGGTGTAAATAAAAATGAAAATGGGGAGCTTAAGACACTAGTTTATGGTCATCCAATTGCACTAAATCTTGATCCAATCGAAAAAAAACCAATCTATCATATGTTACCAGGCTCTCATGCATTCTCTTTTGGAACTGTCGGATGTAATTTTAAGTGTCCGTTTTGCCAAAATTGGGAAATATCACAAGAACACACAATTAATAAAGAAATAGAAGTAAGCCCACAAAAAATGGTCGATATGGCTATACAAAACAATGCGTTGTCAATCGCATATACTTATAATGAACCAACAATTTTTTATCCCTATGCTAAAGATATTGGTCTTATTGCAAAAGATAGAGGTATAAAAAATATATTTGTCACTAACGGATTCGAATCACCTGAAGTTGTTAAAGATATGGCAACTTGGCTTGATGCTGCCAATGTAGATCTTAAAAGTTGGGATGATGAATACTACAAAAAGATCTTAAAAGGTGGGCTGGAAGCTGTCAAAAATACATTGAGAAATATGGTTAAAGCCGGAATTTGGATAGAAGTGACAACTTTACTTATTGAAGGTGAAAATGATAGTGATAAAGATCTATCTGAAATGGCTTCATTTATAGCCCATGAATTAGGCGTACATGTGCCTTGGCATCTGAGTGCATTTCATCCTGATTATAAAATGCGAGACCATGAGTATACTAAGCTAAAAACTCTAGAGCGTGCAAGTAAGATTGCTAAAAAAGCAGGACTTTACTATGTATATATGGGTAATGTTCCAGTACATGGTGATACATATTGCCCAGATTGCGGTACACTTTTGATTGATAGAACAGGTTATGGGGTTACACAAAACAATATGATTGAAGGACATTGTCCAAAATGCAATAGGAAAATAGAAGGAATTTGGAGATAACTTCTTCTTCGCTAGGCGAAAGCTTTAG